>JBIKZO010000060.1:0-10916 GCA_044354675.1 Ilumatobacteraceae bacterium
TGCGATGGTGTCGATGGATGGTCACAAGATGTCGAAGAGCCGTGGAAACTTGGTATTCGTTGACAAGTTGCGAACGCGTTTTGATCCACGGGTAATCCGACTCGGATTGATTGAGCACCATTACCGACTTGAGTGGGAATGGGACGAGGACATGTTTGCTCGCAATGTCGACAGACTTGCACTTTGGGGTACCGGAACGAAACCCGATGGTGGTGAGTTGCTCGGTTTAGTGCGCGAAGCACTTGACGACGATCTCGATACACCGCGTGCAATTGCACACATCGACAAGGCTGTAGCAAGCGGAGTGGACGTAACAGACGCTGCCCGTCTTTTGGGAATTGAGATCAAGAGCTAATTGAGACGTTCTCGTGCGCCTTTCGAACCTAGACTGAAAGACACGATGAGTGCAGTAGAAACCTTTGAAGTCAGCCTTCCTGACGGAACTCTCAAGACCCTTCCTGCGGGTTCGACTTCGCTCGATTTAGCCCAGGGGATTGGATCTAGGTTGGCCAAAGCCGCTGTTGCCGCGATCGTCGATGGCGTAGAAACAGACCTCACCGTTGCATTGGGTGCGGGAGCAAAAGTTTCGATTATTACTGCAGAGAGCGATGCCGGCCGTCATGTCTTGCGGCACTCAACGGCGCATGTGATGGCACAAGCAGTCGTTCAGTTATTTGTTGGCGCCAAATTTACGATTGGTCCTGCAATCGAAGATGGCTTCTACTATGACTTCGAACTGCCGGGTGGCAAAACTTTCAGTGATACCGATCTTGCTGCGATTACGGAGAAGATGCGCGAAATCATCAAAGCAGACCAGTCGTTTACTCGCGACGAGATGTCGGCTAAGGCTGCTCTTGAATTGTTTGCCGATCAGCCATACAAATGCGAAATCATTACACGCGTTACTAGCGGTTCTGCCGATGGTACTGACGCATCCGAAGTGCAGGGTGGCGACGTTGTGAGCGTCTATCGCAATACCGATTCATTTGTTGACTTGTGTCGTGGTCCTCACGTGCCAACAACCGGCAAACTTGGACACTTTGCATTAATGAAAGTCGCTGGCGCATATTGGCGGGGTAATGAGAAGGGTCCGATGTTGCAGCGGATCTATGGAACAGCATGGGAGTCAAAGGCTGCGCTTGAGGAACACATCACTCGCTTGGCAGAAGCCGAAAAGCGCGATCATCGTCGACTTGCTGTCGAAATGGATTTGCTTTCGTTTCCATCGGAACTCGGTGGCGGACTTGCTGTTTGGCATCCAAAGGGTGGCATCGTTCGCAAGTTGATGGAGGACTACAGCCGTCACCGTCATCAAAATGGCGGATACCAGTTTGTCTTTACCCCGCATCTTGCCAATGCAGATTTGTTTGAAACTTCTGGTCACTTGCACTTCTACAAAGACGGCATGTATCCACCGATGGAGATGGACAACGGTACGTATTACCCAAAGCCGATGAATTGTCCGATGCACTGCTTGATATATCGCGACAGACAACGTAGTTACCGCGAATTGCCATTGCGTTTATTCGAGCTTGGCACCGTGTATCGATATGAGCGCGCCGGAACCTTGCATGGTTTGTTGCGAATTCGTGGATTCACTCAAGACGACAGCCATATTTTTTGCACAGAAGACCAGATGGCCGACGAGATTACTTCGCTGCTGGATTTCGTTATCTCGGTGTTGCGTAAGTTTGGTTTTGAAGATTTTGAATTCAAACTCTCGACACGTGACCCAGAAAAATCGGTTGGCAGCGACGAGATTTGGGAAAAGGCAACTACAGCATTGCGCGAAGCACTTCATCGACATGGCGTTGACTATTCGGTCAAAGAAGGTGATGCTGCGTTTTATGGACCCAAAATTGATATCGATGTGCGCGATGCAATTGGCCGCAAGTGGCAGTTGAGCACAATTCAATGCGATTTCAATCTTCCCGAACGGTTCAAGTTGGAGTACATCGGCTCTGACAACGGTCGTCATCAACCGATTATGTTGCATCGAGCGTTGTTCGGCTCGGTCGAACGATTCTTTGGTGTGCTCCTTGAGCATTACGGTGGCGCATTTCCAACCTGGCTTGCACCAGTACAGGTGCGAGTACTTCCGGTGACGAGTGGTCACGAGTCGTACGCCGCAAAACTTATTGCGCAACTTCTGCGAGCAGGCTTCCGTGTTGATACAAGCGTTGCCGATGAGCAGTTGGGCAAGCGAATTCGTTCTGCCAAGTTGGAGCGCATTCCATATGTGTTGGTCGTTGGAGACGACGATGTGGCACATGAAACAGTTGGGGTGAATCCTCGCGGTGGTGAGGTAATACGCGATGTGAAGTTCGCAGACTTTGTGAAGCAGCTGCAAGATGAAACTGCTGATGCAAATGAACTGGTGTTGTAGTCGATATGCGTCTTGAGCGACTCTGGAACGGTTGGCGCGCGCAATACGTGCAGGGTGATGGAAAGAAAAGCGACTCGGGTAAGTCGGTCTTCACAGAAATTCTTGAGTCAGATTTGAGCGACGAAGACTCGCATATCGTTCATCGCGGCATTCATTCGTTTGTGATTCTCAATGCATTTCCATATTCGCCCGGACACTTGTTGGTTTTGCCATATCGCGAAGTAGCCGAACTCGAAAACCTCACGGCTGAAGAGCACGACGAAATTTGGTCGACTGTCACGTTTGGTGTGCAAGTGTTGAAAGCAGAGTACAAACCACAGGGGATCAATGTGGGTATCAACATGGGTGCTTCGGCTGGTGGAAGTATTGCTCAACACCTGCACGTGCACATTGTGCCACGATGGGGTGGCGACACTAATTTCATGGTGGCAATTGCCAACACCAAGATTTTGCCAGAAGCTTTAGATGTCACGGCTGAGCGTGTGAGATCTGCGTGGAAGTCGCTCGAAGCGCAAAACAAGGAAGCAGGGAAGTAACCAATGTCAAGCAACGAGATACGTGATGCACTGCCAGATGACCTAGACATTTCTGCATTTGTAGGGCCGTACCAATTTCCTGACAACCATCGGCGTCGGATTCCTGGATTTATTTACCTCGGTGTGGCAGTCGCATGTTTTGGGTTGTGGCTTGCATCGCAATCGACAAATTCGTCACTCGGAAATAGCGGTCTTGTGAATGATGGGATGCTCATCGTTGCAATTGCGCTCAGCGTGTTCGGATTATTCGTGTTGAGTTCGTCATGGAAGATGACGGTCGATGAAAAGACAGCACTCGTGTTTGCGAGTCGTGCGGTTGGCTTTGCGGTAGGGCATTCTTCGGCGCAACAGGTATGGCGTGGATTTCGTAGTCGACCCACTTGGCGAGTTTTTTGTTACAGCGCAGAAGAACCCCCAGCACAGCGGGGATTGGTCTTGGTGGACGCAATAGATGCTTCAATTGTCGAATGTTTAGTTGAAGCCAACCCCGACAAGTAGGCTCTCGCATATGTTTGATGGTCGGTTTCGCGTAGAGATCGAGCGCGTTGTGCGCCCTGTCGGCAAGTTATTGCTGCGGACAGGATTGTCACCAGATCACATCACCATCTTGGGTCTGCTTATTGCAATTGGCGCATCAATTGCCATTGGTCTTGGATCATTGCCTCTCGGTCTTGCTCTCGTTATTTTGTCAGCGCTTCCCGACATGTTTGATGGTGCGCTCGCTAAGGCATCCAATTCGGCAAGTCAACGTGGAGCATTTTTCGACTCAGTCATCGACAGAGTGAGTGACTCGTTCTTGCTCGGTGGTGTGGCGTGGTATCTGGCCGATACTCGTGGGGCCACAGCCGCTGTCTTGCCGTTTGCGGTGATGGCAGTTTCGTCGCTGATTTCGTATCAGCGTGCCAAAGCCGAATCGCTTGGTCTTCATGCCAAGGGTGGTTTGATGGAACGAGCAGAGCGCATCATTGTTTTGTGCTTCGGATTGCTGTTTGGTTCGTTGCTGTGGTGGGTGATGTGGGCGATGCTCGTACTCACCACGATGACCGCGGTGCAACGTTTTGCAAAGGTTTGGAAACAGGCTGCAGTCGCTCCAGTTACTGCACAAAAACAAGAAGTGCGTCGATCGCGCCGTGCTTCTCGTCGTGTGCGTCGTGATGACTATCGCGAACGTTTTGCGCGCCGCCGCCGATTGCAATAATTTTTCATGGCGAGTTGGAGCAATAACACGGCAGATCACATTGCTGTTGCTGGCTACAAGGTTGCCTCAATGCTCGCTCGTGTCGCTCCCGCATCAGTACTCACTGGAGCATCTGCTGGCATAGGGAGTTCTCTGTCAAGAGCAATGAAGCAAAACAGGGCAATGGTCATGCGACATTTACAACGAGTCGATCCAAGCCTGAATGGCAAGCGATTGCATGTAGCAACTCAGCAGGCGTTTGCAAGTTACACGCGTTACTACCTGGAGACATTTCGTCTGACATCACTTTCGAAACAGCAGATCGCACAGGGACATCACGTCGAAGGGTTTCAACACATTGAAGATTCGGCGACCAAAGGTAAGGGCACAATTCTTGCGTTGCCTCACATGGGCGGATGGGAGTGGTCTGGTCGGTGGCTAATCGATCAGGGTTATCAACTCACCGCGGTCGTGGAGCGTCTTGAAAATACCGAGCTGTTTGAATGGTTTGTCGAGATGCGCTCGAGATATGGGGTCAATGTCATTGCTCTCACCGATGATGCAGGAATCGCTGTAGGTAATGCATTGCGAGAAAATCATGTCGTATCGCTGTTGTGCGATCGCGACATTCCAAAAGATGGCAAGCGCACTGGGGTGCATGTGCAATTTTTTGGTGAAACCACGACGGTGCCTGCGGGGCCAGCTTTTTTTGCACTCCGAACGGGTGCGCAACTCTTACCGATGGCCACGTTTTTTACTCCGGGCGCAAACGGACACAAGTCAGTTATAAGACCTGCACTAGTGGTTGAGCGACAGGGTTCTTTGCGTGAAGATGTCGCACGCATTACTCAAGTGTTGACAACCGAGCTTGAAAATCTCATTCGCCAAGCACCAGAGCAGTGGCATTTGTTTCAGCCAAATTGGCCGAGTGATCCTGGTTATGAGGAAGCGACAGTCGCTTAGCCAAGCACGTCTTGTAATACTTGCAAACGATCGCGATTAACTCGATACCAAATCCACGTGCCGCGCTTGGTTCCAGTGATCAGGCCTGCTTCTCGCAAAACCTTTAGATGATGACTCACGGTGGGTTGCGACCGACCAGTTGGTTTGACCAACGAACAAGCGCAGGTTTCAGCGTCATCAGATGCGGCAATGAGGCTAAAAAGTTTTAGTCGCACAGGGTCTGCAAGCGCAGCGAAGCCCTTGGCTAAATCGACAGCATCGCGCGTCTTGAGAAATGCCTCGGTGACGGGTGAACAGCAGTTTTCGGTGGTCTGTGTTATATTGATATCTATCAATATAGCATGAACGCTTAACAAAGGAAGTTTTATGTCGCGAGTTCAACTGGCACTCAATGTTTCAAACTTGGCTGAAGCAATTGATTTTTATTCAAAAATGTTCAATACGATTCCTGCCAAGGTTCGCGAGGGCTACGCCAACTTTGCGATCGTTGACCCGCCGCTCAAATTGGTGTTGATCGAAACACCCCGAGATGTCATGGCCGAGTACCAGCATCTCAACCATCTAGGAGTCGAACTTGAGACGACTGCTCAAGTTGAAAGTTCGATTGAAAGATTTGAACAACTAGGCCTTGTCGATTCTGTTGAAAAAGACACAACGTGTTGTTATGCGGTGCAAGACAAAGTGTGGATGCAAAGTCCTGATGGGGCTCCCTGGGAGTACTACACCGTGCTGGCAGACGCTCCTACCTATTATGCAACTACCGATCAGAAGTGCTGTTAGTGACAACTGATTCAAAAATTTCAATGTCGCGCCGGTTAGCGGCTGAAGCAATTGGAACAGGTCTGCTGATTGTTGCGGTCATTGGTTCGGGAATCATGGCCGAAAGGCTCACCGACATCGTGGCTCTGCAACTGCTGTGCAACGCTGTCGCTACCGGTGGGGCATTGGTCGCACTGATTTTGATTTTTGCACCTGTCTCGGGTGCTTCGTTTAACCCAGTTGTTGGAATTGTCGGAGTATTTACTGGTGAGGCAACCTTAAAGGACATTCTTTGGTATGCGTTTGCACAGACATTTGGTGGATGTTTGGGTGCTATCACGGCAAACCTGATGTTTGACCTGGATGCAATCAACGTCTCTCAAAAGGTTCGCTCTGGTTCTGGAATTCTGTTCTCAGAGGTTGTTGCAACAGTTGGTCTGCTGCTCGTGATCTACGGGACTATTCGCGCACAGCGCGCACATTTGGTGCCGTTCACTGTTGCGGCTTGGATTACTGGAGCATATTTTTTCACTTCGTCAACTTCGTTGGCAAACCCAGCAGTAAGCGTTGCTCGAAGTCTGAGCAACACGTTTGCCGGAATTGCTCCAGAGTCGGTGCCGATGTTTGTGATGATGCAGTTGTTTGGCGCCATGTTGGCGGTGGTGATCATCAAGTTTGTTTTTGGTAAACCGCGTTTATGAAGGGTGTCTTGTTTTTGTGCATCCACAACTCTGGTCGGTCGCAAATGGCGGCAGGTTTTATGCGTCACCTAGGTGCTGGTCGTGTCGCTGTTTATTCAGCCGGGTCGGAACCCGCGAGTGCAATTAATCCCTCTGCTGTTGCGGTAATGCAGGAAGTCGGAATCGACATTGCCTCTGTTCAACCGCAGTTGTGGACGATGGAGATGCTGGAGGCCGTAGATGTTGTCGTGACTATGGGTTGTGGTGATGCGTGTCCGTTTCTACCTGGCAAGAAGTATGTGGATTGGCCACTTAAAGATCCCGCTGGTCAGGGCGTAGATGCTGTGCGTCCGATCCGCGACGAGATTAAAAAACTTGTTGAAGACTTACTCGCGCAAATTGCGTAAGTTGCTCTAGGCAAATGCATCAAAAAGTTCGCTGATTGCTTTTGCCTGACCCCCAGAGGTAGACGACATCACCGCAATGGGCAATACACCTGAGTTGGCCCATGCGGCAAATTGCTCCCGAACTTGTGGTGCAGTTCCCGAAATAGTGCAATCGCGCAACCACGCATCGCTCATTGTGGCTTGCAATGTTTGCGCCATTGATTCTTTTGGGGTCGTTGCGAGCACATGCTCGATCGCGTCCATCTCGTCGACGTAACCAGCGTTACGCCAATAGTTGCGATAGTTGGGGAGTGAGACATAGCCCGTAAGCGTTTTTCGGTGCAATGCCAACGCCGCGTCAATGTCGTCGCTGATGATGGTTGGAATCATGTTGGACATAAAGAATGTTGACTGTTTGTCGGCGGGGAGTAACGCAACCTGACGACCAATGTCGCGCAACGATGCATTTGCCCAAATTGCGCCTTCAGAGATTTGATGTGAGAGTGCGAGCATTTTGTCACGCAGAGCCGCTAGATAAATTGGTGGGAGTTCTCCAGAAAATTTTTCATTCGCACGCATTGCTGCAACGTAATTGGTGATATCGCTGAGTGGCTTGCCGGTTTCCACGCCGAGACGTTGCACTACTGGTCCGTGGCTGACTCCAATCCCGAGTCCAAATCGTCCGCGAGATATTTCGTGAATGTGTGCAGCAGTATTTGCTGTCTCAACCGGATGGCTGTAATACATCGGTTGTATCGATGTCCAGTAATGAATAGTGCTTGTGGCGTGGGCGAGTGAAGCGCACAGCGCCATGGTGCCGCCGAGGCTTGGGCAAGCAAGACCTTCAAAGCCAAATTGCTCAGCCTTTTGTGCCAACTCCAAAATTGCATTGCGCTTGGTGGGCGATGCGACGATCGAAATTGCTGGTTTGGAATACGGGTTTGTTGGGAATTGCGTCATGGTCTCGCTGCTTTCGTACTGACTGTGTTTGTTTAGTTATGTTTCGTTGTGTTTTGAGCTAAATCGCTTCTAGACGGTCTACCGTATACGGCGTGAACATGTTGCGGGTTGCAATGGTGAGTCCCTATAGCGTGTCAGTTCCGGGCGGAGTGCAAGCCCAAGTCATGGGTTTGGCACGCGAACTTCGCCGCATCGGCCACGAAGTGCGAGTGCTTGCGCCATGTGATGGTCCACCCCCTGAGCCATTTGTGACACCGTTGGGTCAGAGTTTGCCAACTTCTGCCAACGGATCTGTTGCACCGCTCGCGCCAGACCCATCAGCAGCATTGCGCACGATTCGCGCTCTTAATGATGAGGCATTCGACATTATCCACTTGCACGAGCCCATTGTGCCTGGTCCTACGGTCACGAGCTTGTTGTTGCGGCTCGCGCCAACAGTGGGAACATTTCATGCCGCTGGCGATTCATCGTCGTATCGAGTTCTTAATAAAACTGCGCGTTGGGCGGCCAATCACTTGAGTGCGCGCGTTGCGGTGTCAGAAGCCGCAAAGGAACTTGCATCGAGATATCTCGATGGCGACTATCAGGTGCTATTCAACGGTATTGAAACGTCTCGCTATTTGAAAGTTGGTGCGCAACGCGAGACTCAACCAACTATTTTTTTCTGTGGTCGTTTTGAACCACGTAAAGGACTAGAAGTATTGCTTGGTGCGATGAAGTACTTGCCGCACAACTTTGCACTGTGGATAGCAGCAGATGGTCCTGGAATAGACGAGATGCACAAGCTATATGAAAACGATCATCGCATTTCGTGGCTTGGCCGGATTACCGAAACAGACAAGCTGGACCGACTCTCGCGCTGCACTGTTTTTTGTGCACCATCCTTGCGCGGTGAATCATTCGGCATTGTTTTACTTGAGGCAATGGCTGCAGCGGCCCCACTTGTGACCACCGATATTGATGGATACCGAAATGTTGCAACGCATGAATTGGATGCGTTGCTCGTTGCGCCGGGCGATGAGGAGCAGCTAGCAACATCCATTATTCGGATCGTCAATGACCCAACTTTGTCAAAGCGCTTGGTCGCTGGCGGACTCAAGCGTGCAGAAGATTTTTCGATGCAACGACTTGCTACCGAATATGTAGCAATTTACGAGAGACTCTTGGCTGCTGAAAAAAATAGCGAAATTACAGTTCAACCAAACAGACTTCTTTCAATGTTTGAACACCGCGTACTCCGTCGTTCTCCGAGTTCTCATAAATAGGGTTCTTGCTCAAGGATCTTAAAAAATTGAGCGATCTCATGCCCTGCTAGCAGTGGCGTAGACTGGGGGCCATGAGCACTCTCGTAATTCTTGTTGTCATTGCGTTAATCGCAGCCTCGATCATTGCGATGTACAACTCGCTTGTTGGTCGCCGCAACGAAGTCGACAACGCATGGTCACAAATTGATGTACAACTCAAGCGACGACTTGACCTGATTCCAAACTTGGTCGAAACCGTCAAGGGATATGCCGCCCATGAGAAGGCGACATTTGACGCTGTGATCCAAGCACGGAATTCGGCGATCGGTGCTGCGTCTTCACCGAATGCGCAAGCAGCTGCCGACTCGGCAGTCACCGGGGCACTGCGACAGTTGTTTGCACTGTCAGAGGCCTACCCAGACCTCAAGGCCAATCAAGGTTTTGTTTCGCTGCAAGAAGAACTGTCCAACACCGAGAGCCGCATTGCTTATGCACGACAGTTTTATGGCGATGCTGTGTTGTCGTACAACACGGCAATACAAAAGTTTCCTGGCTCGCTCGTTGCTAATTCGTTCAAGTTCACTCAGCGCGAATATTTTGAGGCCGAAGCTGCTGCGCGCACCACACCCGAAGTCAAGTTTTAGTTAGATCGGAAGTTACAAGTTTCATGAATGACCTCATTGCGTCAAATAAGCGACGTACATTTTTTTTACTCACCGGATTCATCGTCATTACCGTGTTGGTTGGCATGGCTGTTGGTGTGCTCATCGGCAACGGAGCCACAGGGACAATTATCGCGTTGGTGTTCTCGGCCGTGTTTGCGTTTGGCTCATACTGGAAATCAGATTCTGTTGCGTTGGCAGTGAGTCGTGCCGTGCCGGCTGATCCCATCGAGTTTCGTCGTCTTCACAACCTCGTTGAAGGTTTGTGCATCGCGAGCGGATTGCCAAAGCCGCGCGTATTTGTGATTCGTGATGATGCGCCTAACGCGTTCGCAACTGGACGAAACCCCAAGCACGCTGCAATTGCAGTGACGACGGGTCTGCTCGAAAAAATGAATCGCGTCGAGCTGGAAGGCGTTGTTGCCCACGAGCTTTCGCATATCAAAAATTACGATATTTTGGTCAGCACGTTGGCGGTCACTCTGGTCGGCACAATTGCTCTCATCACCGACATCACCATTCGCATGATGTGGTGGAACGGTGGGCGAGTGAGCCGTGGCAATGATCGCCGTGACAGCACCAATCCACTTGCTTTTGTTGGTATTGCGTTGTTGATACTCGCACCGATCTTGGCCAAGATTATGCAGGCCGCCGTCAGTCGAAGGCGCGAAACGTTGGCTGATGTCTCGGCATGCAAAATGACCAGATATCCGCCAGGGCTCATCTCGGCGCTCGAAAAACTTCAGGCCGATAGTACCGTCACCCATTCAGCCAGCATGGCAACGGCTCATATGTGGATTGAGCAGCCGATGTCTGGAGTGAATGACGCAGGTCGACTGGGTATGTGGCATAAACTTTTTAATACGCATCCCCCATTAGCAGAAAGAATTGCGCTGCTCAGAGAGATCTAACCATGAAAAATCGTGCACTAATTTTCGGTTCAATCGTCGCTACTTCGATGTTGGCGCTGGCTGCATGCGGAGGCTCGTCAGGATCTTCAACTTCAGGAGATACTGCTGGAGTCGACACCACTGTTGTTACAGAGACAACGATTCCTGAGATCGTCAACCCGTTGACGGGTTTGCCAAATACTGATCCATCTACGCTGAATCGCCCTGCGATGGTTGTCAAAATCGATAACCATCCATCTGCTCGTCCGCAGT
>JBIKZO010000061.1:0-10901 GCA_044354675.1 Ilumatobacteraceae bacterium
GTGTCGATCCCTCGGCACGTTGCCAGTGATAGGCCGCGGCATACGCGCGGCGTGTCATCTCTTCGGCTTCTTCCGATGAGATCTGGTCTCTGGGTTTTCCGAGCATCTCCCAAGTCGAGTTGTTCGCATCGATTGCCAACGAACGATGTGTTGACGGATCAACTGTCATACCGACAGTCTTTCAGATTGCTGGAACGTTTATCAAACACGCTTCAGGTCGGTGACCACTCCACCGCTAACGCGAACAATGTCCGCAGGTGCAGCACCGAAGTTGTCATTCCACGTTCCGGCTGCTGCCCACACCTCGTCGTACTGCAACAAGTCCGGATCAACAAACACACGCAGCTGGGTTGCATGACCAAAGGGGGGCACGCCACCAATTGGATAACCAGTTGCATCGCGTACCGCGTCGGCATCAACGCGCGAGCACTTTGCTCCACCTGCAGCAGCGGCAAGTTTCTTCTCATCAAGCTGATTTGATCCGCTCACCAAAGCCATCACAATTTCGCTGTCAACGCCGAATACCAAGCTCTTCACAATTTGACCAACAGACACACCGATGGCAGCCGCCGCATCTGCTGCAGTCTTGGTGCCCTCAGGAAATCGCTTGGTGGTGATCTCAAGCCCACGCTCGCGCGCTGCTTCCATCACTCGCAAAACATTTGGATGAATATCGCTCATGTTGCACTCCCCTTCACTATTGCATTGATCGAATCTGCAAGTCGATGATCGCGAGCAGTCACCGTCCGGCCCTTGTCATGGCTGCATAAGTTGATTTCAACGATGTTCCAAGAGTTAGACCAATCAGGGTGATGATCTTGCTCTTCTGCAAGCACAGCAACTTTGGTCATGAACTCAAATGCTTCGGCGAAGTTGGCAAATTCAAATTTGCGATACAGCGAATTATCTTTTTCGACCCAACCCAATGTCATGGGTTACTAGTTTGCCACTTCCGAGTATGCGGCGTAACCGTCGCGCTCGAGATCGTCAGCCAACTCTGGACCACCACTCTTGACGATGCGACCCTTTGCCAAAATGTGCACAAAGTCTGGCTTGAGCTGCTCAAACATGCGGCTGTAATGGGTAATTACCAGCACGCCCAAATCTGATTCCTTCGTTGCGTCCTCAACACGTTGAGCACAGTCACGCAGTGCATCGATGTCAAGACCCGAGTCGAGCTCGTCAATAATTGCAATGCGTGGTTGCAGCACCGCGAGTTGCAATGTTTCATTGCGCTTCTTTTCGCCACCAGAGAAATCGACGTTGACCGCACGATGCACAAGCTCGGTGTCAAAACCAATGCGTGCTGCTTCTGTTGTGATCGTCTTTGTGAGGTCCGGAAGCGAACCACTACGAGCCTTGAGTGCTTCACTGAGCACGTCGTCGAGCTTGACGCCAGGAACTTCGGTTGGATACTGCATCACCAAGTGCAACCCTGCCACTGCGCGCTCCCAAGTTGCCATCGCAAGCACGTCCTTGCCATCGAGCAGCACCTGTCCGCCAGTGATTGTGTAACCAGGCTTGCCCATGATGGCTGCCGACAGAGTCGACTTACCCGCGCCGTTAGGACCCATCACTGCATGTACTTCACCAGACTTAATGGTGAGCGTGATGCCGTTAAGAATTTGTGTGTCGCCCACTGACACCTGCAAGTCGCGAATCTTGAGCGTGGTCATTGTGCACTCTCCACTGTGATCATGACGTTGCCATCGACAACAGTCGCTGCATAAACAGGCACCGCTTGTGTGGCGGGAAGCGTGTTGGGCATGCCGTTCACCAAACTAAATGCGCTGCCGTGCTTGAAGCACTCGAGCTCTTTGGTATCGCACAACACTTCGCCTTCAGACAGCGATACATCGGCGTGGCTGCACTTGTCACCAATTGCATACACGGCGTCGTCAATGCGCACGACAGCGATGTTGCGGCCTTCGACAGCGAACTTGCGAACCTGACCCGACGCAATGTCGGCGAGCGCACAGACCTTGACAGCACTCATGCGTTGCTCCCCAACTTGGCAATTACTTTGGCGCGAATGCCCTCAATGAATTCAGACTTTGGAAGTCGTTCGATAACTTCGTCGAAGAATCCGAACACCACCAAACGCTCAGCAATCTCTGGCGGCACGCCGCGGCTCTCCAAATAGAAGCGCTGTTCGTCATCGATCGGGCCAACGGTAGATGCGTGGCTGCACTTCACATCGTTTGTCTCGATCTCGAGGTTCGGAACGCTCTCGGCCCATGCGCCATGCGACAACGTGAGGTTGCGATTGGTTTGGAACGCTTCTGTCTTTGTCGCGTTTTCTGAAATCTTGATGAGACCTGTGTACACGCTCTTTGCTGTGTCTTTGACTGCACCCTTAAACAACAAGTCGCTCCGTGTGCGCGGTGCTTCGTGCACTTGCAACGTACGGAAGTCATGCATCTGTGTGCCGTCTGCAAAGTACAGAGCTGTTTGCTGTGCATTTGCACCCTGACCAACGAGGCGCACTTCGGCGCGCATGCGCGCATAGTCGCCACCGAGGGCCACGCTAAAGATGCGCACATTGCTGTCGCGCTCGCCCACTGCAACCTGATTGCCGATCTGCCATGTCTTGTTACCAAGTTCATTGATCGCCAAATAGGTGACTCGTGCCGACTGTGCAGCATGTATCTCGACAACAGGTACTACGAGTGACACAACATTGTCTGCAGACACAAAGCGCTCCACAACAGTGATCTCACTATTTTCCGCAGCATCAATCACTAAGCGTGGGTAAACAACGACACCGGATTCATTAACGGTGTGCGTGATCACCACGGTGGTGGCGTGCACTTTGCCTTTTGCGATCTTGAGTGCAATAACTGCCGCATTGTCGGTATTCATTTGCGCAAACACGTCTGGCGCAGTCGTGATTGCTGCACCCATAAGCCCTGATGCTTCAGAGCCAGCAAGCTGAACACCCGCGGCGTTTTCTACTGTCGTCGTTGCCAAAGCGCTGCGATAACTAGCAAGGTCGAGTTCGCCAATGCGGCTATAGCGCCACACTTCTTCTTCGACTGTGGGGAGTGCAAGTGTTGTTGACATATTCTGATTTTTCCTGCTACTTCTTCTTTTTCTTGTCGCGATTTTTCTTTTTGTTTTTGCGCTTGTCGTTCATGTCGGCCACGACTTCACTAAACACAGCGTTAATGATCGACTCTGCTTCATCGAGGATTGCTGCAGCGGTGCCATCGTCGAGGCTTGCAGGCGCGACCGGAGTTGCCGACGGAATCACCGAGCCGCGTTTCCACGCAACATCGACCATTCGGCGGTCGTATTTTTCGCATTCATCTGGGCAACGCCACGGCGCGTCAGGTGCGAGATCAAGATTGCATTTGCGCACAGTGTCGCCGCTCGAATACGTGCGACTTTCAAAATGCTTGCATTCCGTACGCATTGACATGTCTATAAACCTAAGGCGTGACTGAGACTCAGCCAACCGAGCCTTCCATTTGCAACTCAATCAGGCGGCTCCACTCAACTGCATACTCCATAGGTAGTGTGCGAGTTACTGGCTCGATAAAGCCGTTGACGACCATGCCCATTGCCTGCTCTTGAGTGAGACCACGGCTCATGAGATAAAACAGCTGCTCGTCAGCAATCTTTGAAACAGTTGCTTCGTGACCAACCTGCGCGTCGCGCTCTCCCACTTCCATATATGGGAATGTCTTGCTCTCTGACTGTTCGTCCAAGATCAGTGCATCGCACTGCACGTGGCTCTTGCAGTTTGTTGCGCCTTCTTCGATGCGCACGAGGCCGCGATAGGTGGTGATGCCACCATCTTTCGAAATTGACTTCGAAACAATCTTTGAAGAAGTCTCAGGTGCAGCGTGGATCATCTTTGCGCCTGCATCTTGATGTTGGCCAGCACCTGCGTAAGCAACCGACAACACTTCGCCTGTTGCTTTTGGACCCATCAAGTACACGCTTGGGTATTTCATGGTCAGTTTCGAGCCGATATTGCCGTCGATCCACTCCATGTGGCCTTCGGTCTCAACACGAGCGCGCTTGGTAACCAAGTTGTAAACATTGGGCGACCAGTTTTGAATGGTCGTGTATGTCACGTGAGCACTTGGCTTAACAATGATTTCGACAACTGCAGAGTGCAACGCGTTGTTGGTGTACACCGGAGCAGAGCAACCTTCGATGTAGTGAACTTTTGAACCTTCGTCAGCAATGATGAGCGTGCGCTCAAACTGGCCAGCCGAATCACTGTTGATGCGGAAGTACGCCTGCAACGGCATTTCGCATTCGACACCTGGTGGAACATAAATGAATGAACCGCCAGACCACACCGAAGTATTGAGTGCAGAAAACTTGTTGTCACCCATCGGAATAACCGAACCGAAATACTGCTTAACCAAGTCGGGGTATTCGCGCAACGCGGTGTCCATGTCGCAAAACAAAATGCCTTGCTCTTCAAGCTCGATGCGATTGCGGTGATACACAACTTCACTGTCGTACTGCGAAGTCACGCCAGCGAGATACTTGCGCTCTGCTTCTGGGATGCCAAGTTTTTCGTAGGTTGCCTTCATCTGCTCTGGCAAGTCGTCCCACTCGTCGGTCTGCGCAGCAGCAGGCTTGAGGTAATAAAAGATGTCTTGAAAGTCGAGATCTGGCATGTTGACGTTGAACCAAGGCGCCATCGGCTTCTTCTCAAATGTGGTGAGCGAGCGCAGACGCAAATCACGCATCCACTTTGGTTCACCCTTCCACCACGAAATCTGTTCGATCACTGACTTGTTAAGGCCCTTTTCAGGCGTAAAGGCATACTCAGTCTCATCGCTCCAGCCGAGCGAGTATTTGGTGAGATCGAGATCGAAACTGGTCATGAGTTTGAGCACCTTTTCAGTGGTGGATAATTAACACTACCGACATAGTAACAATCCCTATGGCCCATGCAACAGTGGGGCTACAGGTAGCGTAACTAGTTCTCATGGAACGCTTTGGCCTAGTCGGCTTGCCCAACGCTGGCAAGTCATCCTTATATAACGCACTCACCAACGGTGCTGCACTTGCAGCCCCCTATCCGTTTGCGACCAAAGACCCAAACGTCGGTGTGGCAAAAGTCCTCGACCCTCGCCTCGAAGCACTTGCTGAAATGTCCAAAACCCACAACACCGTTTATGCAACCGTCGAAGTTGTTGACATCGGCGGTCTTGTTGAAGGTGCAAGTAAGGGTGAAGGTTTGGGCAACAAATTTCTTGCCAACATTCGCGAAGTCGATGCAATTGTATTTGTATTGCGCGCTTTTGAAGACGATGACATTCCTGGTCCATCAGACCCGCTCGAGCATTTGCGCGTTGTTGAAATTGAGTTAGCACTCGCCGACCTCGAAACTGTCGAGACTCGTTTGTCGCGCACACAAAAAGCTGCCCGCATGGACAAGAGCGTCACCGAAGAAATGGAAGCACTCGAGCGCGCGCAAGTTCACTTGGCCGAAGGTCGTCCGCTGTATCGCGCCGGTATTTCAGAAGATGATCGCTTACTGCTTGCTCCACACTTTTTGCTCACCACTCGACGAGTACTCGCCGTAGTCAACGTTGCAGAAGACAAACTCGACACGATTCCTGCAATGGAAGCACTTGTGCGCGCCGAGTTGGCGCCACCGGGTAGCGCAAGTGCAAGCACCGTTGAGGTGCTTGGCATGAGCGTGCAACTCGAAGCAGAGGCCGCACAGTTGGTTGGCCAAGATCGCATCGACATGCTCGAGGCGCTGGGTCTCGGCGAAGGCGCACTTCCACGCATGGTGCGCTCGGCATATCACCTGCTTGGTCTTCGCACATATTTCACAACCGGCGAAAAAGAAACTCGTGCATGGACATTTAATGCTGGAGCAAAAGCTCCAGAGTGCGCCGGAAAAATTCACTCCGACTTGCAACGCGGCTTTATTCGTGCCGACGTGATCGCATGGGATGAGTTGCTCGCCATTGGCTCGTGGAACAAGGCAAAAGAACTTGGCAAGATCCGTGTTGAAGGCAAAGACTACGAAGTCTGCGATGGCGACACGCTAGAAATTCGACACAATAGTTAGTAATACGCTTATCAATATGAAGACTCAGCCGCTTCCCACAGCTTGGCTGATGTCTGAGGGCAAAGTGCTCGCAAGTGCCGACATTGCCAACACCGCAAAGTCGCGTCGACGTGGTCTCATTGGCCAAACAAGCATTGATTCTGCGCTCGTTATTTCGCCGTGCAAATGGATTCACAGTTTTGGCATGAAGTGCGCAATTGATGTGCTCTATCTAGATAATGAAGGACTGGTTGTAAAAACCGAGCATCTTAAGCCAATGCGCGTTGCAGCACCCGTTGGACGATCAAAAACAATTGTTGAGCTGCCATCTGGATCGATTGAGCGATTTGGTGTGCGGGTTGGCGACTTAATCGAAGTGCGCAGCGCATGAGTGGCACACTCACACTTGTTGCCACACCCATTGGCAATCTCAGCGACATGTCGCAGCGAGCCATTGACACACTTGGTTCGGTATCTGTTGTTTGTTGCGAAGACACTCGACGCACGGGTTTGTTGCTGCAGCATCTTGGTCACTCTGGCAAGAAATACATCGTCATCAACGAACACACCGAACACGATGCATGCGAGCACGTAGTTGCCTTGTTGCTCGACGACATTGATGTTGCGCTTGTGAGCGATGCTGGCACGCCGGGCATCAGTGATCCGGGCGAACGACTCGTCAAGGCAGCGCTAAACGCAGGCATCAACGTTTCGGCAATACCCGGGCCATCCGCGCTCACAATGGCACTCGTGATGAGCGGTTTGCCAACTGCACGATTTGTCTTTGAAGGTTTCTTACCGCGCAGTGGCAGCGACCGATCTCGGCGCATCGACGATGTTGCAGCCGAGATGCGCACCGTCGTTCTATACGAAGCGCCACACCGTCTAGAAAAAACTCTTGACGATCTGGAAACCGCTTGCGGTGCGATGCGCAAAGTTGTGCTTGCTCGCGAACTCACCAAGTTGCATGAAGAAATGTGGCGTGGAACTTTGCACGATGCAGTGAAATACGCGCAAACCACTGAACCTCGTGGCGAATACGTGTTGATACTTGAGGGCGCAAAACCTCCAGCGCCGCCAACAGACGAAGAAATTAATGATGCATTGCGCGACGAACTCAAGAATGGTTCGAGCAAAAAAGATGCTGCTGCAAAAGTCGCTGCCAAGTACGGCATACAAAAGCGACACGTGTACGAACTTGCATTAATGCTCAAATAACCATTAAACCCGTGCGCAAGAATGCGCACGTTACATCAAAGGCACAAGCCCAATCTGTCGCGATTGCGCAACAAGAGTGTCGTTTGAATCCCAGATCTCTCCATCTTCTTCAAACATTCCACCTTGCACTACGTGTGCACTAAACACGCAACGCAACGGGCCTGGCGCAGGAATTGCGCGCACGTGCACAGTGAGTTCAACAGTTGGCACCCAACCAGCCACGGTCATGACCTGAAATACCGGTGGTGGAAATGAATCTGCGATGAGCAGAAGCGACAATGTGTCGATCGGGCGATTATCCGTAAAGTTGACCCATCCACGCACGATGGTTTTTCCACTTTGTTCTCCGCGTGCAAATCCGGTGTCGTCGGGGTGTAGCCAAATATCGAGTTTGTCCATGAGCCCCATGCTGAACCCAGGGCCTGATGCAGGTCGTCGCGAACATTCGGTCATTGGTGGCAATTGTGGTGGAGCAATGTCTACGTGCATGAGAGATGAATCAATCTCGCTGCGACCTGCCGCTTCTCCAAACGCCCCAATCGCTCGCACTGCTTCTCGCCCACTTTGTTGCATTGAAGCAGCAACCGTGCAAAACGTTTTGCCACGCTTCACCACCTCTGTCGCGATGTGCACCTCACCCGGCGGTAGCGGAGCCAAATAATGTGCTGTCACCGAGATTGGGTCTTGGCGTTGTGACGCGTTGCGCATCGCCGATGCAATGAGTGCCATCACGTATCCACCATTTGCATTGCCTCGAATGTCCCATCCGTCGTGTATGAAACCCGAATAGTCGTCACTTTGTTCTTCGTGCACTTCAGTTGCTAAATCAAAGGCAAATGTCATCTGTTCAGACTATTAGTGTGGAGCCGTGACAAAGTTCAGTTCGACGACACCTATTTATTATGTGAATGCCCAGCCGCACCTTGGTCACGCTTACACCACGATCATTGCCGATGCGGTTTCGCGCTGGCACAGGTTGCTTGGCGACGACGTGCATTTGCTCACCGGCACCGACGAACACGGTCTCAAAATTCAGCAAGCAGCAGACGCAAAAGGCGTGACACCCCAAGCATTTGCCGACTCAATCGCGCCACTTTTCGAGCAAGCCTGGGAGCGACTCAACATCACCCACGACGACTTCATTCGTACAACCGAAAAGCGCCATGCCGTTGGAGTGCAAAAACTCTTGCAAGCATGCTTCGACGCCGGCGACATTGAGTCAGACGTGTATCAAGGTCAATACTGCGTTGCATGCGAGGCCTACTTTCTCGAAGACGAATTAGAAAATGGCAACTGCCCTATTCACCACACCAAAACGACGTATGTAGAAGAAGAGAATTATTTCTTTCGCTTGTCACGCTTTGAAGACCGTTTGCTCAAGTGGTATGCCGATCACCCACAAGCAATCACACCTGGCTTCCGCATGAACGAAGTAATCGGTTTCATCAAAGGTGGTCTCAACGATTTCTCGATCAGTCGCAAAACTCTCACGTGGGGTATCCCACTTCCATGGGACAAATCACATGTGGCGTACGTGTGGTTTGATGCTCTTGCCAACTACATCACTGCACTTGGTTATGGCACAGACGAAAAAGCGTTTGCCGAAAGATGGCCTGTCGATTATCACTTCATCGGCAAAGACATCATTCGCTTTCACTGCGTGTACTGGCCAGCAATGCTCATGTCTGCAGGCATCGAGCCACCTAAGGGTTGGGCTGTTGGCGGTTGGCTACTTGTTGGTGGCGAAAAGATGAGCAAGACGACTGGAAACGTTGTCAATCCGCTCGATCTGATTGACGACATCGGCGTTGACGGCTTTCGTTATTACGTTCTTGCAGACACCGCATACGGCAACGATGGAGACTTCACCTATGAAGGTCTGATTAGCCGCTACAACTCAGACCTTGCCAACAACCTTGGCAACCTTGCTGCACGCATTGCAACAGTTGTAGAAAAGAAGTGTGGCGGCCTTGGACCGAAGCCAACGCTCGACAGCCCACTCGCGCAAGTTGCAGCAACTGCAGTGAGCGAAACTAAAGATGCGTGGGCTCAAGTGCAACCGAGCAAGGCGCTTGAAGCAACATGGAACTTGATTCGTGCAACAAACTCGCACCTTGAAAACAATGAGCCATGGAAAATGGAAGTTGGCGAAGCGGTTGATCGCGTGATGGGCGATGCACTTGAGGCATTGCGCATCGTCACGATCTTGGCCAACCCTGCATTACCAACGAGCACGCAAGAAATCTGGAGTCGCATTGGCCTCACGGGCGCGATCACCGATTTGCGTATCGATGCCGACACCAAGTGGGGTCAGTATCCGGGTGGTGTCACAGTTGTGAAGGGCGATCCGCTTTTCCCACGCAAAACTGCATGACGAGTCAGACGATGCAACCAATCGAGTGGATCGACACACATTGCCATGTGTATGAAGAAACAATTCCTGGTGGCGCAGATGGTGCGTTACAAGCCGCTCGCGACGCAGGTGTAACAACAATGATCGTCATTGGCACCGATGCCACCACGACACAACAAGCAATCGCTATTGCAGCAGCGCACAGCGATGTGTGGGCAACCGTTGGTCTTCACCCCCACGATGCCAAGCTCGGTCTCGACACTGTGTTGCCATTTGTCGACTCACCACGAGTTGTTGGTATAGGCGAATGCGGTCTTGACTATTACTACGACCATTCGGATCGCGATGTGCAACGCGATGTGTTTGCCGCACAAATTGATTTAGCCAACAAACACAACTTGCCACTAGTCATTCACACACGCGAAGCGTGGGCAGTCACCTTTGATGTACTCGACAGCGTTGGAGTACCCGAGCGCACGATCTTTCACTGCTTTACCGGCGGCGAAAACGAAGCCCGCGAGTGCGTGAAGCGCGGTGCGTATTTATCTTTTTCTGGAATCGTTACATTTAAAACTGCAGACGATGTGCGAGAAGCTGCATTGTGGTGTCCACCAGAAAACATGTTGCTCGAAACCGACGCACCATTTCTTGCACCAGTGCCTCATCGTGGCAGACCAAATCAACCTTCGCTCGTGCCAACCGTAGGTACCTTTATTGCCGACTTGCGAGGTGAGCCCGTTGCCCAACTTGCCAAAACAACGACTCGCAATGCTCGCCTTGCGTTTCCCGGCATTGCTCCGTAGCGTGATTTAGGTGGTTCTGTCAGTTTTTGAGCGGAGACGCATCGCGGTGCTCACTGCGATCACACTGATCATCATGTTTACCGTTCGCAGTTTCAATAGCGACTCGAGTGATGCAGTGACAACCACGGTCACGATTGCCACAACTGTTCCGCCAATTGATGAAACCGAAATACCATCTCCCGTCATTCTCGGTGGCCCTGCCCCTCTTGCGCCAACAGGTTCTGCAGCCATTGCTTACCCAGCCACCGAAACCGATGTCATTACTGGCACTGCTTCATACAGCAATTTGGGTTACACCGAAACTGCTGTTTGCTACAGCATCGAGGCGCCTATAGGTCGCGTTGTCACCGTCACCAACATCAACAATGGCCGCAGCATTTCTTGCACAAATGTTTTCAGCCTGCTCGTGCCAAACGGTGTCACCATTATTTTGCACACAACTGTCTTCATCAAACTCGCCGACCTCATCGATTCGCCAATTCCTGTAAAGATTTCC
>JBIKZO010000136.1:0-3498 GCA_044354675.1 Ilumatobacteraceae bacterium
AGATCAACGGAATGATTACCGCGCCTTTTTGATAGCAGTTTCGATCAAGACACGGACTTCGTTAAGACTCGCCGACCGTGGATTAGTTTTTGCTGCAGAATCCTTGAGAGCTTTTGCTGCAATTCGTTCCGCGCAATCCATCGGCACACCAATCTCGCTTAACGATTTCGGGATCCGAATCTCGTCAAGCATTGCTTCAACTGCAGCAATAAAACCTGCTGCCGAGTGATCAGAAATCTGCATAGCTTCAGCCATGCGACGCACTTTTTCTTCCATGCCAGGCAAATTAAAACGCAAAACTACTGGTAACAAAATTGCATTGGTATTGCCGTGGTGAGTGTTGAACTCGGCGCCAACCATGTGCGAGATTGCATGCACCAAGCCAAGTCCTTTAAGAAACGAAATTCCTGCCAAACATGAACCCACATGCATGCCACCGCGCGCGGAGATGTTTGTTGGTTCGGCAACGGCCACAGGAAGCCATTTTGCAATGAGAGTCAGCGCTTCAAGTGCCATTGCGTCGCAGAGCGGATGAAAACCTGGCACGAGAAACGCCTCAATGGCGTGAACCATTGCATCGGCACCAGTCCACGCAGTCATATTTGCTGGCAATCCGATGGTGAGTTCCGGATCTAGTAGCGCCAAAGAAGGCTTGAGTTCTGGGTGCCAGACGCAGAACTTCATCGCCTTCTGTGTATGAGTGACCATTCCCGTACTTTCGGTTTCGGCACCTGTACCCGCAGTTGTGGGGATTGTGATGAGAGTTGGAAAAAGGTTTTCGTGCGAAATCAGCGGCGAGGTTTGCTCAAACTCGAAATCCCACAGATCGATGTCATTATTTGCCGTCAGACAGATCGCTTTGGCTCCGTCCATTGCACTACCACCACCAATCGCGATGATCGCGTCATGACTTCCTGCAAGAAATGCAGCACGCCCAAAACTGATTTCAGAATCGATTGGGTTTGGCGATATTCCGGAAAAGACTGCCGACCGTAGGCCCGCCTCTGAAAGAACTTCAACCAACCGAGCAATAAACGAGAGTTCTCGACTTCCACGATCAGTGACAATTAAAGGATTGCGAACTCCCAACGCCACACATCGCTGCCCCATCTCGGCCAAGCGCCCTGGTCCATATGCAATTGGCACGGGAAAATTCCAATCATGTGCCAACAACATTGACGGATCATTCATTTTGCCGCTCCTCGCACAAATAAAACGGCGGGCCTTGCGGCCCGCCGTTTCAGATTACTGAGTTGTAGTGACTTACTAGTTGAACCAGGCTGACCAAACTGCTTCGTTTGCTGCAATCCACTCGGCAGCAACTTCTGCTGCTGGTCGACCATCAATTTCTACAGGTCCCAATGTTGACAACTGATCATCCGTTGTGAACTTGAAGTTCTTGAAGAAATTGAAAACATTTGCGTCTTTTGCTTCAAGCTTTGCCGAGGCAACCTTAAACAAAAGGTCTTCTGGGTAATCGCCATCGCACTTGTCAGTTTCTGTAGCGCAGTCAACTGTTGGTGCTGGCAACACAATATTCTTCAAGCCGTACTTGCCTACCGCTGCAGATGGCATCCAGTAGTACATCAACACTGGCTTGCCTGCTTCTGTCGCTGCAATGATCTCTGCTTGAGTTGCGGCCTCTGAGCCTGAATATTGAACTTTGAAATCAAGTCCAAGGTTCTTGGCAACAGGCTCTTCATAACTCGAAAACGAAGGATCCATTGCTAACAGTCGACCTTGCGAACCAGTTGCGGCCGTTGCAAAAGCTTTAGCAACTGCTGGGTCCTTCAGACCTTCCCATGTTGCAAGTTGCGGAAACTGCTCTAGTGCATTTGGTGTTACGAACCAACCTATTTTGCCAATCGCACCGAGTTCACCCATGTTGACAACCGAACCGTCATCGACAAATGCTTGTTCTTCCGGAGTGAATCCCGATGGCCATACTTCGACGTTGGCGTCGATGTCGCCTGACGACATGCCGGCAATCATTGCGTTCTCATCGATATCAACGATTTCGACCGGGTTGCACAAATTGGTCTCAATCAATTGCTTTACGACTTCAACTTCGATGGCAGATGCCGTCCAGTTGTTGCGAGCAATTTTGATCGTCTCGGTTCCTTCACAGGCAGGACCATCGGCCGCTGCTGTCGTATCTTCACTCACTGACTCTGATGCCGTGTCACTTCCGCCGCATGCTGCGAACATCAGTGATCCAACGGCCAATAGTCCAATACCCAATAATTTCTTGCGTGATCCCATAATTCTCCCCCTGATTGAGTGCACGTTCCAGTCGGAACGCAATGCCACCTTAGCGAAATTTTGTTTACTCCAAGTTGTTAAGCACTAAGGTTTGCCCTGTGTCTACGGGGTAAACACAAGTGGGGGAAACATCAATGGGGCAAGTATCGACTGGGGCATCGCCGGCTATTGAGCTGCGGCAAATCTGGAAAGTGTTTGGCCAGGGCGACGGACATAACGCTATTGCCCTAGCGCAAGGCGGTGCCAGCCGAGCAGAAATCCTTCAACAGACTCAGCAAACGGTCGCAGTTCGAGATGTGTCGTTTAGCGTTGCCCGCGGAGAGACATTTGTAGTCATGGGTCTTTCGGGGTCTGGAAAGTCGACGCTCATCAGATGCCTCGCCCGATTGATCGAGCCAACATCTGGAGACGTCTTGCTGAGTGGCGACGATTTACTTGCGATGTCGGAGGAACAACTGATCGAGGTACGTCGCGGTCGGATGTCGATGGTATTTCAGCACTTTGGTTTGTTCCCCCACCGCAAAGTAATTGACAACATTGCATACGGTCTCGAGGTTCAAAAAGTTGCAAAGGCGACGCGACTTGCTCGTGCGACCGAAGTACTCAACATTGTTGGTCTTGATGGCTGGGCAAATCACTACCCACAACAACTCTCGGGTGGCATGCAACAACGAGTAGGTCTTGCTCGTGCGCTCGCTGTTGATCCGCAGATTTTGCTCTTTGATGAACCATTTTCAGCACTTGACCCACTCATTCGTAAAGAGATGCAAGATGAATTGATCAGGTTGCAAAAAACCATGCAACGAACTGTTGTCTTTATTACACACGACTTTTCCGAGGCGCTTCGACTCGGTGACCGCATCGCGATTATGAAAGATGGTTCGTTTGACCAAATCGGAACGCCTGAGGAAATTGTGGCGAACCCCGCGACACCATACGTGCGCGAGTTTGTCAACGATGTGCCACGCGCCAAAGTGCTCAGCGTAAAAACAGTGACTGTTGATGGCCAACCTGTCGATGGTGGGCGAACAGTTTTGTCGACTGCCAAAATCGAAACCGTTATTCCGATGTTGCTCGAGCGCGACGAACCGATCTCTGTTGTTGATGCCAACAATCATGTCATTGGAGTTGTCAACAGACGTAGCGTCGCTGCTATTTTGCAGGCCGAACAACAATGAACACTGCGCTCGCGCAACAATCAGATTCATCCAGACTGTTGCCCAGTAACCCACTTGC
>JBIKZO010000062.1:0-10729 GCA_044354675.1 Ilumatobacteraceae bacterium
CCTGCCAACATTCCAAGCGGAATTCCCACCAACATCACCGCACCCGCAATAGGTACTGCCAACAAGTTGGCAACAAGTGCAATCACTGGCGCACTGTGAAAAATAGTTGCCGTAATTGGCATCACTCTCAACTGGGCGCCCATAGTTGTGGACAAGGCTGCCGAAAACCACCTAGGTCCTGGAATGATCTTTGCAAGTTGTGGGGTGATTACCAATAAACCGAGCGTTGCTGAACTCGACATCCAGAACCCAACCGACCATGCAAGCAGTGGGTCGCACACGATCAACACAATGATTGCCAGACCGAGCATGCGACGAGCCGGTGTGTCGCGCCCGCGCGCTGAGCCCAGTGCAACAAACCCGGCCATCATCGCGGCTCGCAACACGGAAGGCTCGCCTCGTGTTACGACGGTAAACCACAACAACACAAACAGCGTCAACCCAAGCCGCCACGACGACCGAGCGCGCATTAGCAACGGCGCCATCACTGTCAAGAGGAATGCAACATTTTGCCCCGACACTGCAGTGAGGTGTGACAAGCCGCTGTTTCGAAATGCCGTGACCATTGTGGCTGACTGCTGTCGATCATCACCGATGATCAGGCCCATAAAAAGCGCACCTTCATCGCGAGGCATCACTGCAGCAGATCGCGCCAATGCTTTGCGAATATTGTTTGCACTCAAATACAGCACCGCACCATTGCCAAAAATTTCGCTCACCTCGCGCACGGCAAAGGTTCCCACAATGTGTCGATACGACAACCTGTTTTGTTTGCTTGCTTCAAGACGCAAACGATCTCCCGAAACCCACAACACCTCACCAGCCTGGCGATTGCTCAATCTTCTTCCGGGCAGACCATAGGAATAGACAATGAACCGCTCGCCATCGAGTTGCAGTACGGTCTGCACTCCTCCGTTACGCCACTGCGGGTCCTCCATGACCTTTGCAGTGCCATCAAACGAACCCAATTGCGGTTGTCGAAGTTGGCTCCACGAATGTACGCCCAAACCCACGCCAGAAAATGCGAAGAAAATCATCATTGTTGTCAAGAAGATGTTCCTCCTACGCAATGCGCTACCGATAATCAATACAGCGCTAACCCACAAAATCAATGCAAAATGATTTGTGATGCTGGTCGACATTCGCGTGCATACCAACAACACAATTGCTAATAACAAGACACAGTTATCGCTGAGTTGAGGCAGATGCCCACTTGAACCATGTTGAGTCTCGTACGATTGAGGTATGTCAGATGTAGAAACGTCACAACCGCGCGCGCGTTCGCCACGCATCGTTGTAGACGGCATCATTGCCAACCGCAATTTGGTGCGCAAGCGTGGAGGCGTCGTGGCCGTTGCCATGAGCGCTTCACTCGCCCTCGTTGGCCTGATTTTGCTGGCGCTTCCCGGCTCACTGCTTGGCATCTTGGGGTATCTGATCTTGGTGATTGCACTGCCTGTTTTGTCCATCGCAGGCGTTCCTGCTGTTTCAACATTTGCCAGTTACACACTTGCCACATTGGCAAGTGCCGCCATCTGGTTCGCTCTTGGCCAAGTGTCGGCTATTCGGGCAACTCGTCGCGCAGTTGTTGGCTGGCCAGAATGGGCACGAGAATTTCGGCCACTTGCCATTGGCGTTGCAATTGGCGCGGTGTTGGCATTGGCACTGAGCGCCATTGTGCTCGGCGCGTTGTAGCACCCGCCCAGTCACACACGCACTCGTGCGCGCATCGCCGCAAGTTTTGATGGCCCGATACCGCGAACATTGAGTAAGTCATCGACAGATGCGTATGGTCCGTTGGCAGTTCGATAATCAATAATCGCTTGCGCAGTCGATGGCCCAACACCTGGCAGTGCATCTAGATCAGACAATGTTGCGCTATTGATATCGACAATGCCAGTAGTAGACGTCGCGCCACCACCCGCACCAGTACCACCGCTACCGCCAGCAATCGGCAAGTTGATGCCTGCGTGTGGTCGGGGCAATTTCACACGAGGTGTTGAGCCCATTCGCGGAATAAACACTTGTGCAGCGTCCACAAGTGGTGCAGCAAGATTGACCACAACGAGATCAGCGTGATTTG
Organism: Ilumatobacteraceae bacterium; assembly: GCA_044354675.1. Classification (GTDB taxonomy): domain Bacteria; phylum Actinomycetota; class Acidimicrobiia; order Acidimicrobiales; family Ilumatobacteraceae; genus UBA3006. The sequence continues at coordinate 2,084 of JBIKZO010000062.1, forward strand.
TTGCGCCGCCTGCCGCCTGCAGCGCATCAATCACTCGCGCTGTTGCCAACAACACATACACACCTGGTTTGACCACCTCACCCGACACATACACCATGATGTTTACTGAAGATGGAAGAGCCGATGTCTCACCCGTGTTTGATGCAATAGCGTTTGATACAACTGATGTCGTTGCAAACGGAATACTTGCCTCGGGTGGTGGAGGCGGCACTCGCACCACCCACCACACACCGACGACCATGACAACAACACCGAACGCCGAGGCCAAGATGCGGCTAAATCCAATCCAATGAATGAAGTTGATGAGTGGTCTTGGCACGACCCAATGTGTGCCGCAACTAGAAGAGTTGTGCGGTCAATCTTTTTCGGTGACCAGCGCTGCGAGGGTCGAGTGGACCCATCGCTTCCATGATGTCTAGATACTTTTTGCGCGCGTCTTCATCAGCTTTCACTTGAGGCAGTAGTGCTATCAGTTGCGCGTCATAATCATCAGTTGGCGCAAAGGCGGCTCGGGCTGCAGCGATAACTACTCGCACCTTGTCGGTCTCGGGCACCAATGCCAGCACACCCAACGCGCCAGTCACATCATCTTGAGCCAGCAACAACTCGGCCAACAAGATCGCAATTTGTTCGTCACCCGGCTTGAGCACAAATGCTTCCCGCAAACTTGCCTCATCACCAATCGCCAACAACGACTCAACAGTCGGCATTCCACCCTCAGGCATCAGTGACTGTACAAATTCGGCGATTACGTGCTCGGACTGCGCGCCGACAAAACCGTCAAACATTGCCCCGTCTTTGAGCGCATACACAGCAGGTATCGATTGCACTTTGAACGCTGCAGAAATCGCCGGATTTTCATCCACGTTTACTTTGGCAAGTATCACCCTGCCCCCGGTGGCATCGGTGAGTTTTTCGAGAATTGGTCCAATCGTCTTACACGGCCCGCACCATGGCGCCCACAGATCAACAATGACAGGAGTGGTCTTAGACCTCTCAATCACCTCTGCCTGAAACGTTGCATCAGTTACATCAATCGCCATACCCACGACGATACTGCCGAGTGTGACATCAAGGCCTCACTTGACTAAGTTTGCGTGTCAATGAATGCATCGCAACCCACGCCTGCGGGTATCAATGCCGAATCGGTATCTCGGTGGCTCTCCACACATGTTGCTGGCTCCGTTGCACCCTTTCATTTTGAACTCATCGCAGGCGGTCACTCCAACCTCACGTTTAGCGTGACCGATAGCGCCAACCACCACTATGTGTTGCGCCGGCCGCCACTGAGCCATGCCCTTGCCAGCGCTCACGACATGGGTCGCGAACACCGAGTGATCTCGGCGCTGCAGAACACCAAGGTGCCAGTAGCCCCAACTCTTGCGATGTGCGATGACGTTTCAATAAATGATGCGCCGTTTTATGTAATGGGTTTCGTCGATGGAATCATTGTGCGCGATCCAGAGATTGCATCGAGCACGCTTACTCCGGCCACTCGCCTGCAAGCCAGCAACTCGCTCGTCGACACGATGGCGGCCATTCATGCTGTCGATCCTGTCGCTGTTGGGTTAGGCGAACTTGGTCGACACGACGGCTATATCGAGCGCCAACTCAAGCGTTGGTACGGGCAATGGAATGCTTCTAAGACACGCGAGTTGAGTGCCGTTGACAGAGTGCATGACGAATTGCTCAAACATTTACCCGTGCAAGGCCCCGCAACGATTGTGCACGGCGACTACCGCTTGGACAACTGCATGATCAATAGTGCAGGCGACATCATTGCGGTACTCGATTGGGAGTTGTGCACACTCGGCGATCCACTCGCCGATCTCGGTCTACTCATGGTCTATTGGAGTGGCCCAACAGACGAACCTTCTGGCACCACATTTGGCACCACAACCGCCGAAGGTTTTTTAAATCGCGCACAACTTGCAGAGCGCTATGCAAAAGTTTCTGGACGCGACATTTCGCATCTGGATTATTACGTTGCATTTGCATACTGGAAACTTGCCTGCATTATTGAAGGTGTCTACGCCCGCTACATTTCGGGCGCCATGGGCGAACAAACCGACACAACCGCTTTTGAACCTTTCAAATTACAGGTTGAAGCATCGGCACAAAAAGCCGAATTGTTGCTGTCCCGCCTACAATGATCACTCAATGAGCGACGCATATCGCATTGCCCCACAGTTTGGCAACACACTTCCACGATTAAGCGATCCGCTCCTTGTCGTGATGTTTAGTGGCTGGATTGACACCTCGGTGGCTGCAGGTAATGCAATGGAATCTCTCATCTCGGAAACCGGCGCAACAATGTTGCTCGAATTTGATACCGACCTGTTTGTCGACTACCGCGCACGACGACCAACAATGGAACTTCGCGAGGGTGTCAACACCAAACTCGATTGGTCTGCTCCACACTTGATGATCGGCCACGATGTCAATCACCGCGACGTCCTGTTGCTTACAGGTCCCGAGCCAGACTCTCGCTGGAAGCAATTTGCCAACGAAGTAGCAACCCTCTCAACCACACTCGGCGTGCGCCGCATGCTCGGCTTAGGCGCATACCCAGTCGCTACCCCACATACGCGGGCGGTGCAGATCTCGTGCACGTCGCCCAACGCTCCGTTGATCCAAACGCTTCCATATATCAAGAGCTCACTCGATGTTCCTGCCGGCATGGAGGCAGCACTCGAGCACGCACTTCACGATCAGCAGATCGATGCACTTGGATTGTGGGCCCAAGTACCGCACTATGTTGCATCGATGGCGTATCCACCAGCATCGGCAGCACTGCTCGGTGCAGTGTGCGACGTGGGTGGTCTCACTCTCGATATCAGTGGCATCCTTGAACAAGCAGTCGTGCAACGCGAGCGTCTCGACCAACTTGTGCGCAACAATCCAGAACACGCAGCGATGCTCACCCAACTCGAAATTGCATTTGATGCCGAGCACAGCGGCAACGGCACACTGACCACGGGCTTTGGTGGTGTTCCACTTCCAAGCGGCGACGAACTTGCTGCCGAACTCGAGAAGTTTTTGCGCGAAAACCGCACAGACTCATGAAACTCGACGGCGGCATTCCCAGTTCATTGCACAACGCCGCATCAAGCGCACAAGAACTCGAGCGCGCTGGTTACACAGGCGGCTGGACTGCCGAAACATCGCACGACCCGTTCTTGCCACTACTCCTTGCAGCCGAACACACCAGCACTCTCGAGATCGGCACAAGCATCGCAGTTGCGTTTGCACGCAACCCAATGACACTGGCCAACACAGCATGGGACTTGCAGTCATATTCCAAAGGCCGTTTCATTCTTGGTTTAGGCAGCCAAATCAAACCGCACATCACCAAACGCTTCAGCATGGAGTGGAGCCACCCTGCTCCCCGCATGCGCGAGATGATCTTGGCCATCCGTGCCATCTGGGACACGTGGCTCACTGGCGCACCACTTGAGTTTCGTGGCGAGTTTTATCAGCACACACTGATGACACCTTTTTTCGCGCCTGACAAAAAAGATCTCAGTGACTTTGGAGTTCCAAAGATCTTTCTCGCCGGTGTTGGCGAAATGATGACTGAAGTTGCCGGCGAAGTGTGTGATGGTTTTATCTGTCACGGTTTCACAACCGAAAAATACTTGCGCGAAGTCACCCTCCCCGCACTGCGTCGCGGTCGCGCCAAAGCAGGCAAGACCATGGATGGTTTTGAAATCGTCGGACCAAGCTTTGTTGTCACCGGCAACAGCGCGAACGAGATGCAACAAGCTGCCGCTGGCACACGTCAACAGATTGCTTTCTATGGTTCGACTCCCGCCTATTCGGGCGTACTCGAGATCCATGGCTGGAACGATCTACAACCTCAACTCAACGCACTCTCCAAGCAGGGCAAATGGGTCGAGATGGGTGATCTCATCACCGATGAGATCCTCAACACGTTTGCTGTTGTTGGCGAACCAGAGACAATCGCACCAGAACTCACCAAGCGCTACGGCGACGTTATTCAACGCTTGAGCTTTTATGCCCCATACTCAAGTGATCAAAGCCGCTGGGCACAAGTAATCGCCGACATCAAGTCGGTCTAAAACGCGGTCTTTTCGAACTACCCCTCTTACACCTTGATGTATTAGTGCTCTGGTACTAACACGAATTTGCCGAAGTGTTTTTTCTCTAAAAATTCGCATTGGGCTTGCGCTATGTCACGCAATGCAAAACTTTTTGCCACGACTGGCTTGATCTGATTCTTTTCAATATAAGACACAAGATTTTCAAACACCGATTCATCCCACGCTGTGCAACCGATCAGGATCAAATCTTTCAGGTAGAACGTTCGTAGGTCTAGATTGACAATTGGGCCACCAATTGCTCCTGACGAAACGTAACGGCCGCCCCGACGAAGTACTTGCAACATTGACTCAAAATCTTGTCCGCCGACATTGTCGACAACCACATCAACAGTTTCTTGACCCAAAAAAGTAGCGATATCGGTGCCCCGCTCAACTATTCGGTCTGCGCCAATTTTGATCGCATGCTGAGCTTTATCGGCACCAACTATCGCCGTCACCATGGCTCCACGCAGTTTTGCCAACTGCACGGCTGCAGAGCCAACGCCTCCCGATGCGCCAGCAACGAGCACGTGCTCATTTGCGCAAACTTTTGCGCGATGCAACATATTTTCAGCCGAACCATAACTACACGGAATCGAACCCAGCTCTATATCACTCCAATTTGAATTGATTACAAAGACTTCACTTGCTGGCACTTTTACAAACTGAGCAAATGCCCCATCGAAGTCAGAACCCATCCAGATATTGCGCATAGAACCAAAGCCATCGGGTCGCATGCATGGTCTCACGAGTACACGATTGCCGAGAAAACTGCTCGCAACATCTTGGGCAATGCCCACAACCGTCCCGCAACAGTCGGTGCCTTGAATAAATGGAAACGGCGTCGCGACATTCCATCCGCCATCAGGTTTTTGAACTTCTGCCAACTCGTCAATGTTGGCAACTGCATTCGTACCCATGGTCACAGATTGTGAATACCAACCCAAACGCGTGTTGATCTCGGTGTTGTTTACCCCTGCTGCCAAAACCTGAATCAATACTTCGCCTGCGCCGACAACGGGCGTTGGCACATCTCGGTACTCAAGTTTGTCGTACCCACCGTTGCCTGTTGTTAAAACGGCCTTCATCACGATTTCACGCGCAAATTGTCATCAATCGATTAAAGCATCAGCACGCAAACCAGCGCGCTCGAGATGAATTGGCAACACTCTGCCATACAATTCTTTGGCTCGTTGTGGGCTACTGACCATGCCTGGCTCGGCTACATAACTGAAGATCGCAACATAGCGCTTTCTTGTCCCACGCAATGGCGCTACCCGGTGTAGTGAATACCTGCCTTTAAAAATCTGTAGATCACCTGGTTCGAGTCGAATTGTCTTGATCAGACTCTTGTCGCCATCTAAAACTTTTTCAACCTGCGGGTAGTTCTCTTCGGTCAGCGAGCGCACCATGGGGCTGTATTCAAACTCGCCACCAAATTGTGCATTCTGAATTGCCAGGGTAACTGTAAAATTATTGGTATCGAAGTGCCATGGAAATCCATTGCCTTCTTCAGCTAAATTGACGACGACATCAGCCAATGGGTCGGCATACGGGAAAAACTTTTCTTCGTCTAACACTTCTTTGATGAATGGAGCAAATACCGGCCAGTCAAAAATTGCCCGCAATGGGCTGTTGACTCCAAAATTATCGGCCGGCACGAAGGCATTAGATCTGTCAAAGAATCTTCGCATCGGATGACTGAGTGGCAAATCTTCTCGATCAGGCAGAAAATATGGATTGGTTCGTGTGAAATTGCGATGTCCAAATTTTTCGACCCTGTCGCAATCAGAAACCAATTCAGCAATTTTCTCCTGGCGCACAAAGCCCTTCAATACAACGCAACCATCGTCCTTGATTGAAGACTGTGCGCTTGAGATTAAGCTTCGCAGAGCCCTAGAACCACTATCAATCGGGTATCGATCAAGATCGACAAAGTCTGCAGCATCAATCAAAGTCTTGCTCACTTAAACGAGGATAACACGCTGTTTTCGATCCGACATTGAATGTTGTATTTTCGATTTCAAGTCGGTCTAGTAGCCCTGTTTTATCTTCGCATTACGTCTACACACAACATCTACAGACGATCGTGATCAAAGCATGGGAAGGTCCTTGGGAAGCCAACGACAAAGACGCAAATTTGAAAGCAGAGTACAAGGTGGCTACAGTCGTTCGAGAAACGAGGACGACTGATGACGGCAACACATGTATCGCGTATTCCTCGCGCGTATCAAGTGCTCAGCCTCACGGCGATTGCAACATTCCTTGTCTCGCTCGATGTGTCAATTGTTGTTGTGGCCAAGCGCACCATTGAAGCCGATCTCGGTGGTGGAAGCCTCATCACCTGGGTCTTCTCGGCATATGCGATCGCTTACGCTGCGGGGTTGCTGACGGCAGGCCGCTTTGCCGATGTATATGGTCGCAAGCGCTCGTTTTTGCGCGGACTCTTCATTTTTAGCGTCGGGTCGTTGCTCTGCGGCATCTCACCAACCACATGGGTGCTGATACTTGCCCGCATCATTCAGGCAATCGGCGGTGCGCAACTTACTCCTGCATCGATCGCATTGGTGTTGCCAGAGTTTCCTGTTGAAAAACGTACTCAGGCAATTGCCATCTGGGGTGCAACAGGAGGTCTCGCTGCAGCACTCGGACCATCCGTTGGCGGCATCCTTGTCGACTCTCTTGGTTGGAGATCACTGTTCTTTATCAATATTCCGTTTACCGTTGTCACCATCTTGCTGGGCCGCAAGATCTTGCATGAAAGCAAAGACCCAAACGCGCAGCGCAAAGTGGATTACCCAAGTGTCGTGTTCGGCTTTACTGGTATCGCACTTGTGGTGCTGGGCATTTCGCAAAGCGAAGCATGGGGTTGGACAGATACCAAAACACTCGGCTCAATCGTTATTGGCCTCATCTTGGTCGCACTCTTCGTTCAACGCTGCAGAGTCGTAACGAGTCCGCTACTCGACTTGAAACTCTTTCGATTGCCATTTGTATTGGCGGCAAATCTCTCGGGCCTGCTGTTCAGCGTTGGTTTTATCGGTATGTGGCTACTCAACACATTCTGGTTACAAGCGGTGTGGGGTTATGGTGTTGCGCTCTCGGGACTCGCCACCATGCCAGGACCTGGCATGGCTGCATTGGTTGCACCATTCGCGGGCAAGTATGCAACGAAATTTGGGCATGCACGAGTTTTACTTACTGGCTCAATCATGCTCAGTGTTGGCACGTTTGGTCTCACAACTTTTATCCCAATTCAGCCCAACTATCTGACGCACTACTTGCCGTGGATGCTCCTCACTGGGTTTGGTGTCGGCTTGAGCATTTCAACACTGTCAAGTTCGGCAACTGCCTTTCTCAAACCTGCTCAGTTTGCGATGGGTTCTGCACTCAACAACACGGCTCGTCAAATAGGTACGGCACTCGGCGCTGCATTGTCGCTCGCAATTGCCGCTCCTACCCTTGGGCGCATCGAGTCGGCACGGCGAGCAGGCACTTCGCTGGATCTGATTGATATGACCGAGATGCACGTTGCATGGATCATGAACGGGTTTGTGTACCTCGTTGCAGGAATCGTGATGATCACAATTTTTCGCAAACCTACTGAGGCTCAGATGGACGATGCCCGAGCAACCATCAAATTCGAGGATTAATCAGTACTTGACAGCCAGAGCAAGCTTCGTGAAACAATCCACAGCACATTGGCATGTTCGTCGTACACATACGGACATGAACTCAACAACGCTTGGAGCAGTCATGGAAAAAGAAGAGAATGAAAGAGCCCACGACGAGATTGAACAGCTGGTGACAGCAGATCTCATTTCGGATTGGAAGGAACCTTCTACTCGTGGCGACATACGCAATTTTGCAATCCGGATGGATTCACAGTTCGGCAAACTTGAACGACGATTCGACAAAATTGACGGACGCTTTGACAAGATGGACACCAAATTCGAGAGCAATGATGCGCGATTTGAGAGTATCGACGCGCGCTTTGACAAAGTAGATGCCAAATTTGACGCCCTGAATGCACGATTTGATACCTTCAAAGCCGAAATCATCACACTGATCAATACCAGTGGTCTGAGATACATCGGCGCAATGATCACCACAAATATTGCGATGTTTGCAATATTTGAAAGATTTTTTGCTAGCTGAGATTCAGGAAGCAGCGAGGCCGTGCAGCCATGCTTGCACGTTGTTGCCCAAAGCATCTACGTCGTATCCACCTTCTTGCAACACCACCGTTGGCAAACCCATCTGACGAACTAAATCGCCACTGCGCTTGAAACCCTCTTGAGTAACTGACAAATCACTAATGGGGTCGGTAAAGAATGTGTCGAGACCGAGTGAAACGATCACCATGCTTGGGCCAAACTTGGTAATTGCCGAACACGCTTTATCGAGAGCGGAGATAAAGAAATCGTCTTCGGTGCGAGCAGCAAGTGGAACATTGAAATTAGATCCGCGTCCTTTGCCAGAGCCCTGCTCGTCGCTATAGCCGGTGAAGTATGGATAGGCGCGTTGAGGATCGCCGTGCAAC
>JBIKZO010000063.1:0-10609 GCA_044354675.1 Ilumatobacteraceae bacterium
ATCCAGACATGCGCAGTACTTGAGCAACCGTTGCTGACTCTGGCGGCATCGCGCTGTCGTATCCTGGGAACGAGTTGGCAATTTCGGTAATGCCTCCCATGTGAACACTGTGATGGTTGCGTCCAGTCAACAGCGCTGCTCGAGTAGGTGAGCAAAGTGCCGTGGTATGAAATTGGTTGTAGCGCAAACCTGTTGTTGCGATCTTGTCGAGTCCGGGTGTCGTTACTGGTCCACCAAAGTTTCCGAATGAGCCGAAGCCAACGTCGTCGAGCATGATCAACAAAATATTTGGGGCACCATCTGGGGCTGTTGCTGTGTTGAGTTTTTGCGGTGTTGACTCTGTGATAAATCTGGAGATGTCTCCACCAAATTCAGGTGTTGGCTTCGGCAGTTTTTGTGTCATTGCTGTAGACCCACAACATCGAAACAGGCGAGTGCTCGCAACACTTGCGATTTGTCTCCGTCGATCTGCATGGACGAAGCTTTGATTGTCTGAGACAAGGTTGTAGTTCCGCTCAAAATGTCAGCCCACACTGCTATGTCGCATGTGACCGAGTGTGTTGCGCCAGCACCGTCGGTTGGCACGGCCACACAATTGCGAATATGCAAACCAGTCTTTTGTCCTTGCGAAAAATTGAAAGCAATATGAATATCGATACCTTCTGCATGAGCTGGTTCAAGTAGTACTCGCAAAATGCTCACCGCAGATGAGATGGGTCCTGACAAAATCTGTCGTTTATTGATGCGGTGTGTATTGAATCTTGTTGCATCGAGACTTCCGTCCAAATGACGTGCTCGAGCAAGACACCAGTTGCGAATATTGGCTGCTGTGGTTCGCTGAGCAACGAGGCGCAGTGCACTTGCAAGAAGTTGTTTGTCTGAGTCGCTCGGGTCTGTGCTGTACGCCAACCACGAAGCTAGTTCAATCCCGAAACGAAGGTCGTCTTTATCAATTGCCCCTTGTGCCTGTGAGCGCACAGTTTCCTTGCCGCCGAAGCCCTTGATCATCCGATCTGCGTGATCTTGCGTCGAAAGAGGAAATAGGTTCGCTTCATGACCATCAAAGAAGCCAAAAATTCCGCTTCTAATCTGGCGCACATGGTGTTCGGCTACGCCATACAACTCTGATGTTATGTAGTCGTTGTCGCAATGTTCGGGCAGACGAATATTCGCTGCCAAGTCGGCGCTCGACATACCGCGGTTTGTATGGCGCACTGTTTGGTCCCAGAGGAATTGAATTGAGTCGCGATACTTTGTTGCACGTTCTTTGATGTCATCAGCTCCACTAATCGGAGGACCATGCACACCAGCGAGGTGCTCGGAGTGCAAGCCAAGAAGATGATCAAGACCACGCAACATCACTTGTGGATCTCTGTATTCTTCGCCGCGAATAGCAAAAATGTTGAATAACACAGGCCAGACCAAGTTATTGACGCAAAGCTTCTTCGAATCAAACCAGTAGGTCACCGAATCATCTGCGTCGGACGGTGCAGGTGTTACTTGAATGTCAAGACCAGCAACTTGGATGCTGCACGCAGAATCAAATGTGTTTTGTGGCGCAATGAATCCGTAGGTATGAGGAGCATGCGCAGGGTCACGATAAAACTGGCCAAGACCAACATTGACAACTCCATCAGCACCATCAAGTGGAAGTGTGACTGCAAACTGTTCGACGAGTCCACGACCATATGCGGGTGCAATCTCGGATGTTGTGCGCAGTCGGTTGAATGCAATCTTCTCGTGGCCCCAAATAGGAATTGAGGCTGTTGGATCTTCTTCAAACACTGCTTGCGTGCCACCTACATAGTGAAAGTGTGTGTACAGCACTGCAACGATTGGTCGTGTCGTTACTGCGCGCAATTCTTTTATTGCTGCACGCATTTCCTCAATTGATTCACCGGTGTCAATCGCGATAATGCCATCGGGCGCGTCAACAAATGTTTGGTTGGATAATCCATTGCCAACGAGGCACCACACGCCTGGGCAAATGGTGTAAAACTTTCGCTCAAGCCTTTGCGAATGAGCGATGTGGTCGCGATGCGCAATTTGGCCAGTGGCAAGAGTGACGCTCAGGTCACCGTTTGGCTCAAAGCTACGGCTGGGCTTTTTATGCGACGAAGTCATCCCCGCAACAGTAACTACTTGTAGTGGCCAAGATCCTGTGCGGGGTCACTTGATGCCGTGTCAGGCCAATTGGAATACCAAATATCGGCAGCAGAGGTGCCTACATGCAGTGGCGGACGGTCGAATCCGGCTATCGGCACAAGCAATGGCTCAACCACTACATCCCATCTGGGTTTAGAGAAATAGGGGAATGATTGACGCGGTTTGCCAGAGCGATTGAACACTCGGTGGGGTGTAGAGATCAGTCGACCGCCACTCCACAACTCGAGCATGTCGCCCACATTGAGCACCATGCCATTTGGTGGACAGTCTGCAGACAGCCATTCGTCATTTCGATTGCGCACTTCAAGCCCGCCAATTGGGTCGTGCGCGAGCAGTGTGAGCAAGTTGAAATCTTTGTGTGGGTGAATGCCCCACGAATCCGACTGTGGCGGCATCGGAGGATAATTGAGCAACGTCATATTTGTTAATGGGTCGGACATATATGAGAGCAAAATATTTTGGTCAACACCCAATTGATTGCACAACGCGATGATGAGGCGTTCGCTCACCTTGGTAAGAGCATTCCAGTACGCCATGATTGGGGTTTGCACATCGGCAGGAATATTCGGCCACTTGTTTTGGCCATACAACGAGCATGCAGTGCACACTGGGTTGCTCGGGTCTGTTTCGTTGTGCAGTTTCCATGCTTCGTATTGATCGGCTGCACCGGTGCCCGAGTTGGGTGTGAAATATCCGAGTGGCACAAAGCCTCGATAATTTCCTTTGACGACCATGTCTTGCATCAAGATTTCTCTCGGCGTGTCAAAAACTATTTTGACTGCATCTCGCATGTTGGTGATTACTTCGTCGACCACTCCGTGTCCAACGATGATGGCAAAACCAATCTCGCTGAGTGCTGCATATAGATCGGCAGCATCGTTGTCATAATTGGCGGAGCCTGGCGCGCTTGTTGCAAACGACTCAATCGAGATGATTGGAAGTGACTGGCCCATACGGGCAATCTACTCTGCGCGGTTTTGTACGTGCTGAAACCCGAAGCGGCCTTTGATGCACAAGTTGCCTTGAGTTACTGAGTGATCGCTTGGCGATGTGACCTTGACGATCTCGTTATCTTGCACGTGCAGGGTAAGTGCACATCCAACGCCACAATATGGGCAGATGGTGTCGGTTTGCGTCTGTTCTTCTTCTTTCCATGTGCCGGCTTCGCGCATGTTGTGTTCGCTTGTAAACATGAGTGCGCCAGTAGGGCAGACCTGGATGCAGTTGCCGCAGTAGACGCATGCCGAATCGGTGAGATCCACATTAAATTCGGTCGAGATGCGAATATCGAAGCCACGGCCCGCAACTCCGATGGCAAATGTGTTCTGCCATTGCTCGCCACAAGCATCAACACACTGGTAACACATGATGCACTTTGAATAGTCGCGCACGTACAACTCGTTGTCGATTTTGACTGGCTGCAACACATTTAGGACGCTCAAACCATCAGCAACATGATGATGACCAGTTGTTGCTTCGTCGCGATCAGTGGTTGGCGCTGCAGGCTCGCCAAAACGTGTTGGTTCTGCTTCATATTCGTTGTTCCAACGTGCAACATTTTTTGTCAGCGAAAGATCGACTGATGAACCAAGTAATTCGAGCACGAGCTTGCGACTGTGGTCGGTGCGCTCAGTATCGGTGCGCACCACCATGCCGGGCTCGACTTTGCGTGAGCACGAAGGCACCAATACGCGTGATCCTTCAACTTCGACCATGCATACTCTGCAGGCGTTCTTTGGGGTGATGGTGTCACCGAAGCACAAGGTGGGAATTTCTTTGCCCATTGTGCGACATGCGCTCAAGATGGTTTCGCCTTCGGCAACAGTCACTGACTGATCGTCAATAGTGAGTTGCACCGAGCGGCGCACTTGCAGACCGGTGGTCACTTGAGTGCTCATACTGCAAATACTTTCAGTTTGTTGATGGCCGAATCAATTGCGCTGTTGGCTGTTTGGCCGAGTCCACAGATGGAGGCATCTCGCATCACAGTGCCCAACTCGCGCAATAATTCGATGTCTTGCGACTGGACGCCTTTAGCCAAACGAGAGACGATTTCTTCTTGGCGCACGGTGCCAACGCGACAAGGTACGCATTGACCACATGATTCATCGCGGAAGAAGGCTGCGATGCGACGGAGTTGATCAACCATGTCTACCGATTGGTCGAGCACCATTACTACACCAGAGCCAAGACTTGAGCCAGCTGCGCGGGTGGCTTCCATGGTGAGCGGCAAGTCGAGATCATTAGGGCCAACGAATCCGCCTGCCGCACCACCCAGCAGAATTGCTTGCATCGTGGAACCACCGCGCATTCCTCCGCCAAGATCAATGAGTTGTCGCAGCGTGATGCCAAACTCAACTTCATAAATGCCTGGCTTTGCAACTGCGCCAGAAAGGCAGAACAACTTTCGACCCTTCGAGCCCTCGGTGCCAAGCGCGGCGTATGCAGCACCGCCGTCTTTAACAATGGAGAGAACGTTGACCAGTGTTTCGACGTTGTTGACGAGGGTCGGTTTGCCAAACACGCCAACTTCAACGGGAAACGGTGGCTTGTTGCGCGGTTCTCCGCGGTAGCCCTCAATCGAGTTGAAGATCGCTGTTTCTTCGCCGCAAATGTATGCGCCTGCACCACGAACGATGGTCAGATTGAAATTGAATCCTGAACCCAGAATGTTGTCGCCCAAAAATCCGTGCTTAGTCGATTCGTCAATCGCGTTTTGCACGTTGCGTATTGCGCGTGGGTATTCTCCGCGCAAATAAATAAAACCTTGCTCGCAACCTGTCGCAAACGAAGCAATGATCATCGCTTCAACGAGAGCGAACGGATCGCCTTCCATGATGACGCGATCTTTGAATGTGCCTGGCTCTGATTCATCTGCATTGCAAATTGAATAGTGGGGGAATGCGGGTTGGCCAGCAACTGCGCCCCACTTGCGTCCTGTCGGAAACGCTGCACCACCACGACCAACAAGTCCAGATGTATTGACTTCATCGATTACACCAGTTGCTCCAAGTTGCATCGCCTTACGCAATGCGTCAAAACCACCGTGCTGTTGGTAATCGGTAATTGAAAGTGGATCCACTTTGCCAATGCGACCAAGCAATACGAGATTTAAAGATGCATCTTGTGCTTGCGGAGTAGCCGAAACAACGGTCGCTTCTTCCTCGGGCCATTCACCTTTGGCAAGTGCTTTGATCTGCACTGGGGTTGCAGGCGCAAGTACTTCGTGGCGGGCTGGGTTGCCAGCTTCAATGACGAGTACTGCGGGTGCACGCTCGCACGTTCCGAGACATGGAGATGGGTGTGTACCTTCAGGAAGTTGATCTTCCTTCAGGCCGCCCATTGCGCGACATGCCAAGTCGATGCACACATGTACTTGACGCTTTGGTCTTTCTGTCATCGAGAACAACGCGTAGAAACTTGCGACACCATAAATCTCTGCTGGGGCAACATCGAGTTGTTGGGCGATGTAATTAATCGAGCCGCGACTGATCCAACCGATGCGGTCGTTTACGGCATGCAGAGTTGGCAGCAACATGTGGCGCAGATTGCGCAACGCTTCACCAGCCCGCGAGATGCGCAAGTCTTGCTCGGTTCTTGTCCCGCCTTGGGTGTACTGAGTTGGCTTGCCAAGCACGCTGTCAACAGCATCGCGCTCATCACGCGTTGCTACAGAAGAGTTGACTTTAAGATCCATGGCTTAAAGAGCGTAATGCTGGGCTATTCGCCAGCAACGGGAACGCGCTTGTCATTATTGGAAATTTTGTCGATTCGTACCGCGGCTGCCTTGAATTCGGCAGTTCCAGATTTTGGATCGATTGCTTCGATGGTCAAAAGGTTGGTATTCACGTCGTTGGGAAAATGCGGAGTCATAAATACGAGTCCGGGACGTAAGCCATCGTCAATACGTGCTGGGGCAACGACCGTGCCACGAGGTGAAGTGATGCGCACGATCTCACCATCGATAATGCCCATTGAAACAGCGTCTTCAGGTGACAAGTCAACTGTTTCGGCCATGCGCAACGGACTTTCGAATCCGCCAGACTGCACGCCGGTGTTGTACGAATCGAGTCGGCGACCTGTGGTGAGACGCAACGGAAACTCTGGGGTCGTTTTTTCAACTGGTGGCGAGTCGATGACCACGCTGAATGGTGCAAGGCGACCTCGGTCTTCGAGCTTTTCTGCCCACAACCTGCCGTGAAGAAATGAAGGCTCAATTTTGTCCAGCGAAAAGCATGGCCACTGAATGCCACCCAAGTCTGAAAGGCGCTCGTATGTCATACCAAAGTGCATCGGCGACAAACTGCGCAATTCGTTCCACACTTGCTCGTTGGATTCATACTTCCACGAATGGCCCATGAGTTCTGCAAGGTCAAGAATGATCTGAATGTCATCATGGGCGTTGCCCGGAGGGGTGATGGCTTTACGCACTCGTTGCACTCGGCGCTCCGAGTTGGTGACGGTTCCTTCTGCTTCACACCACGAGGCCGAACCAGGCAACACAACGTCTGCAAGTTCTGCGGTCTTGGTAAGAAAAATGTCTTGCACAACAAGATGCTCAAGATCTTTGAGCAATGCTGTTGCGTGAGCGCCGTCGGCCTCGGATTGGGCAGGGTTTTCGCCAACCACAAAAGCCGACTTCATCTTGCCGTGTTCCATTGCTTCAAACATCTGCGTTAGGTTCCAACCGTTTTTAGGTGGGATGGTGACGTTCCACATTTTTTCAAACTTGGTGCGAGCAACATTGTCTTCAACATCTTGAAAGCCTGGCAATTTATTTGGCAATGCGCCCATGTCGCCACCGCCTTGCACATTGTTTTGACCACGCAATGGATTAAGTCCGGCACTTGGCCGACCAACGTGACCACAGAGCAATGCAAGGTTGATCAACGACAACACGTTGTCAACGCCGTTGTGATGCTCGGTGATGCCGAGTGTCCAACAGATCTGCGCAGTTTTTGCGTTGCCTAAGGCATGAGCAAGTTCACGGATTGCTTCGGCTGGTACACCAGTTACTTTGCTTCCGACTTCGAGTGTCCATTCCTCAACAGACGCGGCGTACTCGGTAAAACCACTCGTGGAGTTTTCGATGAACGAACGATTGGTCAATCCAGCGTGAATAATTTCGCGAGCAATGGTGTTAGAGAGAGCGACATCGGAGCCAACGTTGAGTCCCAACCACAAGTCTGCCCATTGAGCAGTTTCCGAACGACGCGGATCGACCGAATACAATTTGGCACCGTTGTGAATGCCCTTGAGTACATGCTGGAAATAAATTGGGTGAGCGTTGCGAGCGTTTGAGCCCCACATCACGATGAGGTCGGTTGTTTCAACCTCTTGATAACTCGATGTTCCTCCACCTGCTCCGAAGACTGTGGCCAGACCGACCACGCTGGGAGCGTGTCAAGTTCGATTACAGGAATCGATGTTGTTGGTAC
Source organism: Ilumatobacteraceae bacterium (assembly GCA_044354675.1). Lineage (GTDB taxonomy): Bacteria > Actinomycetota > Acidimicrobiia > Acidimicrobiales > Ilumatobacteraceae > UBA3006. Next base: position 7,605 of record JBIKZO010000063.1, read on the forward strand.
CAATTACGGCACGTGCAAATTTTTGAACGATGAAGTTCAGTTCATTGGTCGACTTGGAGCATGAGAAGAATCCAATTGCGTCTGGGCCGTAGGCATCCTTCACCGATTGAAAACCGGCAGCGGCACGGGCAAGGGCTTCTGGCCAAGTGGCTGTGCGCAAAACACCGTTGTCGCGCACCATTGGCTCGGTGATTCGAGTCAGGGGGGCGTAATCGTGTCGCTTGGAGTTCTTCTTTCGACCCATATCCATACCCTCACCCTAGTGCAATAAGGGGATCCCGTCATATATCAGACCCCCAGAGCCATATATAGTGACAGGGTCGTTTCGACGGCATCAAATACCCGCCACCTCTCAAGCAATATCCCACTCAAGCAATATCCCACTCAAGCAATATCAAGGAGCAACCCACAATGTCATTCCCATCCGATCTCGAAATCGCGCGTGCCGGAAAACCTCTTCCACTCAAGGACATTGCGCAGCAGATGGGTATCGGCGAACACTTGCTCGAGCCTTATGGCACAAGTCTCGCCAAGATCAGTCTTGATGCGATCGAAGAATTGAAGAGTCGCCCGAAAGCAAAGTATGTAGTCGTGACTGCTATCACGCCGACACCACTAGGCGAAGGTAAGACCACGACCACTGTTGGTTTGGGAATGGCGATGAAGCACATCGGCAAAAAAGCAGTGATCAGTTTGCGCCAACCTTCGATGGGACCAACATTTGGAATCAAGGGTGGAGCCGCAGGTGGTGGCTACAGCCAAGTAATTCCAATGGAGCTTCTCAACTTGCATCTCACTGGTGACTTCCACGCAGTGACCGCAGCACACAACTTGTTGTCGGCAATGGTGGACAACCATTTGCATCAGGGCAACGAACTGGATCTTGATCTCGACAACATCACATGGCGCCGAGTGATTGACGTCAACGATCGTTCATTGCGCAACATCATCGTCGGTCTTGGTTCAAAAGAAGACGGCGTTACTCGCCAAACCGGTTTTGACATCACAGCCGCATCCGAGGTCATGGCTATCTTGGCTCTTTCGACTTCGGTTGATGACATGCGCGCACGCTTTGGTCGCATCGTCGTTGGCTACAACACCAAGGGTGTTCCAGTCACAGCCGAGCAACTTTCGGGTGCAGGCTCAATGGCTGTCATCATGCGCGAAGCAATCAAGCCAAACTTGTTGCAGACTCTCGAGAACACACCAGTGATCGTGCACGCAGGACCGTTCGGAAACATTGCGCACGGCAACTCGTCAATCATTGGTGACATGATCGGTATCCACGGTGGCGACTACCTCATCACCGAAGCAGGCTTTGGTGCCGACATGGGTGCAGAGCGTTTCTTTAACATCAAGTGCCGCACATCTGGTCTCGTTCCAGATGCTGCAGTGCTCGTGACAACCGTCCGCGCACTGAAGGCGCACTCTGGCAAGCACAAGATTGTTGCCGGTAAAGCATTGCCAGCAGAGTTGTTGGCAGAGAATCCTTCCGACGTTGAGGCCGGTGGCGCCAACTTGAAGAAGCAGATCGAAAACGTAAAGGCTCACGGTGTAACACCGGTTGTTGCCATCAACGCTTTCCCAACCGACCACAAATCAGAGCATGATGTGATTCGTCGCATTGCAGCCGAGGCTGGTGCACGTGTTGCAGTATGCACGCACTTCGCCGATGGTGGTGCAGGTGCAGTCGACTTGGCAAAGGCAGTTGAAGAGGCATGCCAGGAAAAGAATGACTTCCACTTGCTCTACCCATCAGATGCTTCCCTCAAAGAGAAGATCGAGACTGTTGCGACCAAAATTTATGGTGCTGCAAAAGTTGAGTACACCGCTCTTGCAACGAAGCAGTTGAAGAACTACACCGACAATGGCTTTGCCCACTTGCCAGTGTGTATTGCTAAAACCCACCTTTCAATTTCGGGTGATGCTTCGCTCAAGGGTGCACCAACTGGTCACACATTGACGGTGCGCGAAGTGCGTGCTTCGGTGGGAGCAGGGTTTATCTACCCAATCTGTGGCGAGATGCGCACACTGCCAGGTCTTGGCACCAAGCCAGCAGCCGCAATCATCGACTTTGACGAAAACGGCGAAATCATCGGGCTTTCATGACCGACACTTTTAAGCGCTCTCCAGGTGGTGCCATCTTGATGGATGGCAACACATTGCGCGACGAAACCGTTGCGCGTTTGCGCAAAGTGATTGAGGATGCTGGTTCGCCACGTGTTTGTCTTGCGACTGTGCTGATTGGTGGAGATGCTCCAAGTCAAATTTATGTAGCGAGCAAACACAAGAAGGCTCAAGAAGCCGGCATGGTTTCCGTCGGCGTGCACCTTGAGGAAGATGCGACACAAGAACAAGTTGAAGCAGAGGTGCGCAAACTTGCACTTGACCCAAACGTGCACGGCATTTTGGTGCAGCTGCCGTTGCCAAAGCACCTTGACTCTGAGCCAATTCTTGCTTTGTTGCCACCAGAAAAAGATGTCGATGGTTTAACCGAGCGTTCAATGGGTCGATTGATGCGCAGTTTGCCTGGTCATGCGCCATGCACGCCGCTCGGCGTGATGCGCTTACTTGAGCGTTACGAGATTCCAACGAAAGGCAAGAAAGTTGTTGTCATCGGTCGTTCGTTTTTGACTGGTTTGCCACAAGTTATTTTGTTCATCAGCAAAGGTGGCGATGCCACAACAACATGTGCGCACTCAATGACTCCGCCAGAAGATCTCAAAGCGGTTTGCGTTGAAGCAGACATCATTGTGTCGTGTGTAGGCATTGCGCGCATGATCAAAGCCGACTTCGTCAAGCCAGGTGCCACCGTTGTCGATGTTGGTGTTACTCGGATTGATAACAAAATCGTCGGAGACGTAGATTTCGATGCGGTGCAAGCTGTCGCTGGTGCGATTACCCCGATGCCTGGTGGTACTGGCCCAATGACAATCGGTTGCTTGCTCGAGAACACACTTTCAGCAGCAAAAATGCTCGGTGCGTTTCCGCGTTAGTTAATTTGC
>JBIKZO010000007.1:0-35628 GCA_044354675.1 Ilumatobacteraceae bacterium
GTTGCCGCGTAAATGAGTAGGTACACAACGACAGCGCGAAGTGCCGAGTCGCCAACACCAGCCATGCCTGCGACCGCAAGCGGCATCAGCACGAAGCCACCTTGGCTAATGGACGAATATGCAATCATGCGAACAACGTTGGTTTGTCGCAAGGCAACCACGTTGCCTACTGTCATCGTGAGTGCTGAGAGCACCCAGATGAATGGCTGCCATACCGACGATGCCTCAGGGAATGCAACAAACAACAACGTCACGAGTGCAATAAAACCAGCTGCTTTGGATGCAACCGACAAGAAAGCGGTGATTGGGCTCGGTGCGCCCTCATAGGTGTCTGGTGCCCATGTATGAAACGGAACTGCAGAAACTTTGAATGCAAAACCAACGACAACAAACACGACGCCGAGTGCATGCAGCGCGCTCAGGCCACCATTGACCGTGATGCTCTTGCCCAAGTCAACAAGCAGCGTGCTGTTGGATGCGCCGTACAAGAGCGACATGCCGTACAACATGACTGCAGATGCAAACACGCCGAGCAAGAAATATTTGACGCCCGCCTCGTTGCTCTTGATGTCGCGCTTGCGCCACGCGGCAAGCATATATGCAGGGATTGAGAGAAACTCGAGTGCGACAAAAATGGAGACCAGATCGCGGGCTGATGCCATCATCACCATTCCAAGAATGCTCGAGAGCAACAAGAAGTAATACTCGCTGCGCCAATACTCCCCTTCTTCGACATGGCTCGACGAAAGAAGCACGACTATGTAGCCAGCAATCAAGAACATTGCTTTCATCACAATGCTGAAGTTGTCGACCACATAACGACCATCAAACATTGAGCGCACGTTGACATCACTCAGTCCAAGTGTCAATACAGGCAGAACTGCTGCGAGCAGAGAAAATCCGGCGAGAGATGACAACACCCACTTGCGTGACTCGTCTAAGAACAAGTCGGCCAACAACACCACACATAATCCAGCGGCCAACACCATCTCAGGTGCAAGCGCGTGGTAGTCAATTGTTGGATTGACCCAAGGTGTGGCGGCGTTGAATAATGCAGTGAGCACGTGATTAGCCCTTAAAGCCTGTGAGTACACCTTGAACGGCTGGGTCAATGATCTTGAACAACAGGTTTGGCATCAAACCAAACACGATGATCGCAATGAGTAGTGGCGTCCACGAAATCCATTCAAACTTGTTGACGTCTTCGAATGCATGAGCATCATCATGACCACCAAGGCCGTGCGAATCGTGTGCAGCGCCAGCGAACTCTGGTTTTGGCTCACCGAATGCGACACGTTGGAAGAGCCACAACAAATAGGCCGCAGCAAACACTGTTCCAATTGCCGCGATCACCATGTAGACGCGAAACAGCGTCTCGTTGAGGCCTGCTGCAGGACTGTATGCCGACAAGATTGCGGGAAACTCGCCCCAGAAACCTGCAAGGCCTGGCAAGCCGAGTGATGCCATGCTGCACAAACCAAAGATCCAACCGAGGTGTGGCATTTGTTTGAGTAGGCCACCAAGTCGCTTGATCTCAAGTGTGTGATAACGCTCTTTGATGCTGCCGGCAATAAAGAACAACATGCCGGTGATCAGACCGTGAGCAACCATTCCAAACATCGCGGCAGTCATACCAAAACTTGTCAGAGTCGAGATGCCGAGCATCACGAATCCCATGTGCGCTACCGATGAAAACGCGATCAGTCGCTTCATGTCGGTTTGAGCCAAGCAACCGAGCGAACCGTAGATGATGCCAATGACTGCGAGTCCGCCGATGTATGGAGCCCAAGCTTTTGCTGCCTCGGGCAAGATTGGAATTGCAATGCGCACGAAACCGTATGTGCCCAATTTCAGCAAGATTGCAGCCAAGATGACCGAGCCCTGTGTTGGTGCTTGAGTGTGGGCATCAGGCAACCAGGTGTGGAATGGAAACATCGGAACCTTGACGGCGAAACCTACGAACATGCCAGCAAAGATCCAGATCTGGACGTTGCGCGCGATTGCACCACCGTTCTCCACCAAGAATGGAATCGAGAAGCTCTCTGCACCGGTTTTAAAGAACAGCGCAAGAAATGCAACGAGCATCAGCGCTGATCCGAACATGGTGTAGAGGAAAAACTTGAGCGATGCGTATTGACGATTTTCGCCACCCCACACGCCGATCATGAAGTACATCGGCAAGAGCACGAGCTCAAAGAACACGAAGAACAAGATGAGGTCTTGGGCGATGAATGTGCCGGCCATACCTGTTTGCAAAACGAGCATCAAGATGAAGAACGCCTTTGGGTTGCCTGGGTCTGGAACATGGTTGAGGCTGTAGATCACAACGAGCAAGGTGATCACCATCGACAAGATGTAGAGCGGCAAGCTGATGCCATCGAGACCGATGAGATAACTGCTCTTGATGAGCGGAATCCATTCATGATCGGCAACGAACTGCATAGAGCCCGCTTTGTCGAAGTCAAACTTGGTGAGCGTGAAGATACCGACTGCCAATGTGGCGATCGAGGTAAGCAGTGCCACCATCTTGATCATTTGCTCATTTGCTTTTGGCACGCCGAGCAACAGGACCACTCCTACCAAAGGTAAGAATGTTCCGACACTCAGCACCCAATTTGCGTCACGGAGCATTTCCATGGCGTTGTCTCCCTTTTGTTGTTACGTATTGATAATGACGAGTACGAGTGCAGCAACGGCAGCCGCGCTAAATAACAGCGCGCCGTACTGACTCACTTTTCCTGATTGCACTGGTTGCAAAACGCCACCAGCACCTCTTGTTGCTTTGCCTGAAGTGTTGACCGCGCCGTCGACCACGCGTTGGTCGATATTGCGATACACCCAGCCAGCGATTGTTCTTGATGTGCCTGCAACTGCGTGCAAGATGCCGTCCAAAATGTGTTGATTGAACCAGTACGCCCCAGCCACGATCGGCCCCACAATTGCCTTAACAATCACGTTCTCGTACAGTGCGTCTAAGTAGTACTTGTTGTCGAGCAATCGGTAGCCGCCGCGCAACACTGTGTTGCGCTGTGTGAGCCCAACAAGGCGCTTATCTTTGCGGGTGTAAAGAGCAACGCACAACAGCCAACTGATGACAAGCCCAGCGAACACAATGACCAGCGATACCGCTGCTTTGGACCATTTAAAGGGGGCGTGATTCAACTGCGGTGCATAACACACACCATCTTTAGGGGTCTCGCTTCCACACGGCGACTCATGATGACCGTCTTCGCTGGCTGGTTCTTCACCCGAAGCGAGTGCGGAAACATCATCTGATGATGCAGTCATCACCACAGCCGAACTCGGTTCGACCCAAGTCTTGATGCGCTCCCAACTTTCGCCGAAAGGAGTTGCGTTAAGCAAACCGGAACTCAGTGCGAGCGTTGCCAAAATAATCAACGGCACAGTGATTAGCAAACCACTTTCGTGTGGGCCCGACGCAGCATGCGAATCGTCTTCGTAATGCGGAACATGAGGATCGTGTGCGTCGTGTGTTGTTGCATGTGCGACGGCGTGTGTGTCGTGAGCATCGTGATGCTCGCCCGCTGCGGCACCTCGAGGTGTGCCGAAGAATGTGAGGTAGGTCGCGCGCGTCATGTACGCAGCGGTCATGAATGCACCGACAAGGCCGATAATCATGAACGTGTTGTAACCGCTATAACCAACGTTGTCGATGATCTCGTCTTTCGAGAAGAAGCCAGAGAACGGAAACACTCCACAGAGCGCAAGGGTCGAGATAACCCAAGTGGTGAAAGTGATTGGCATGAACTTGCGCAACCCACCCATATCTTTTTTCATGTCAAACGAGTGATGCGATGCGCTATGACTAATTGATCCAGCGCATAGGAACAGGCAGGCCTTGAAAAATGCGTGAGTGAAGATGTGGAATACCGCTGGTGTCCAAGCGCCAGCGCCAAGTCCCATCATCATGTATCCCAACTGACTCACCGTTGAATACGCGAGCACTTTCTTGATGTCGTTCTGTACGAATGCAAGTGCGGCCGCAATGATGATCGTGATGCCACCAATGATTGTGATCAAGTTGCTTCCGGTGCCAAGGATGTCGAAGCCCGTGAAAAACACTGGGTACAAACGGGCCACCAAAAACACTCCGGCAACCACCATGGTTGATGAGTGCAAGAGCGAACTGACTGGTGTTGGGCCAGCCATTGCATCCGGCAACCATGTGTGCAAAGGAAACTGACCACTCTTGCCAATGGCTGCGATGAAGAGTGCAATTGCAGCGATCAAGACAACGGTGCTGCCGGGTTCGCCAGAGAGGGCCCAAGCCGAGATGCCGCGAATTGAGAACCCTGAAAGACCAAGTTCTTTTGTTGTCCATTCATTAGATGCGAAATACAGCATCGAGATACCAACGAGCAATCCGATGTCACCAGTGCGCACGGTGAAGAACGCCTTGAGGGCGGCACGACTATTTGCGCCTTCTTCCCACCAGTGACCAATCAGCATGAAGCTGCACAAGCCCATGATTTCCCAACCGAGCAAGAAGAGAATCATGTCTTCGGCAACAACCATGGCAAGCATGCCAGCCGAGAACAATGTGAGTGCCGCGAAGAAGTGTGTGTAGCGGCGATCGCCACGCAGGTATTCAAGCGAATAAATCTGCACGAGTGTCGAGATAAATGCCACGACAACAAGCACGATGATGGAGAGTCCGTCGATTGACTGACCGATCGTGAACTTCATGCCACCGATCTGCCACCAATTCCACACCCGCACTACTGGTGTAATGAATTGCCCTTCTGCTGCACCGTTAACTCTGGCAATCCACTGCGACGCCGCACCTGCGCTGAGTGCGAGGCTGCCGAGCATCGACAGCACGCCGATTTCGCTGCCCTTCATTGGCAGTCGCTTGCCAAACAAAATGATGATCGCAAAACCGATCACCGGAATAATTGGGATCAGCCAAGCGTGCTCTAGGAACCAACCCGACGACAGTGCCACTGCGGCTTCAGTTACTTCAGAGGCTGCAAACATCGTTAGCCCTTCATCTCTGACAAGTCATCAAGCGAAATAGTGCGGCGATTGCGATAGATCAGCAACACAAGGCTGAGGCCAACCCCAACTTCGGCAGCTGCGACAGCAATTACGAAAAGCGCAAATGTTTGACCATCAGCTGATCCATTGCGCATTGAGAACGCAATCAGGTTGAGGTTGACTGCGTTGAGAATCAACTCAATCGCCATCAATACCATCACGCCGTTTTTGCGCGCAATAACGCCATACACACCGATGCAAAACAGGATCGCTGCGAGAATGAGGAACTGATTAACAAACATATGATCAGTCCTTTCTCGCCAAAACGATTGCACCAATGACGGCGGCCAACAATACAAAAGACAGAGCCCAGAATGGCAACAGATATGGTCCAAAAATCTGGTCGGAGATTTGCTGCGTGTTTACGATTGCGCCATCCGATGGCATCTTTTCAGACCCAAATGAATCGATAAGCGCAATAGCCATTGCGGCAAACAGTGCGAGTGCCACCGGAATACCCAACTTCCAATACGTGTTATTGAGCCCGCTGTCGCGACCAATGCGCGACCGTGTGAGCATGGTGCCAAACAAAAACAGCACCATCACCGCACCTATATATACGAGTACTTGGGTGACAGCCACAAACTCGGCTGCCAACAAAATGTATTGCGCGGCTGCCCCGGCCAGTACCACCACTAGCCACAAGGCACCGTGCACAACGTTGCTAGTCGTGACTACGCGAATCGCGCCAACGATCATCACTGCGGCGATGATTGCAAAACCGATATTTTGAGCGATCAACATCTTGATGCCTTACTTCTTCTTCTTGTCTGCGCCGACTTCAAGTGCTGGCGCTTCAGGAACTGTTTCCATCCACTCGCTCAGCTTGGTCTTATCGTGCAACATGTCCGTGATATTTGGCTCGGAGTATTCGTATTCTGGGCTCCAGAACAATGCGTCAAAAGGACAAACCTCAACGCAAATTCCGCAGTACATGCACAATGCGTAGTCAATGTCGAAACGATCGAGCAGGTTGACTTGGCGGGGCTTGCCACCCTCACGACGTGGTGGTGCAAGTTCTTTGTGTGCCTCGATGTAGATACACCAGTCGGGGCACGAGCGCGAGCACAACATGCACGACGTGCAATTGTCTTGGTGCAACGCAATTACTCCGCGTGCACGAACTGGTGGAGCTTCTTTTTCGTGCGGGTACTGCACTGTGTTTGAACCGTTTTTGAACGTGCGCATCATCGTGCCAAACGTGATACCAAGTCCTTTTAAGAGGCCGGGAAGTTGCGCCATTAGAACATCACTTTCAATACAGCCGTCAACATGATGTTGGCGAGTGATACGGGGATAAGAATTTTCCAGGCGAAGCGCTGAAGTTGATCTTCACGAAAACGTGGATACGTAAAGCGAACCCACATGATGAGAAATGTGAGCACCATCATCTTGGTGAACACGATCAACGGACCGACAATATTCATCCAGTTTGAAACGCTGTCCATTGATGTCCAGCCGAACCATGAGAACGGGACTCCCCAACCACCGAGGAAAAGCGTGCTTGCGATCATTGCGAATACGCCCGCAGTTGCAAACTCGCCAATGAAAAAGATGAGGAAGCGGAAGCCCGAATATTCGGTCATATAACCCGACACCAACTCGGATTCGGCGATTGGCATGTCGAAGGGAGCCTGGGTGAGCTCCGCCTGAATCGCGATCATGAACACGATGAAACCAACAAACTGCGTAATCACGTATGGATTGCCAAAAATATTAATGCCGAAAATTGAACCCGCATTTTGTGCAACAACAATTTCCTGCAGGTTCATGGTGCCAGCCTGAATGACCACGCCCATGACGGCGAGCACCATCGGTAGTTCGTATGCGATCAACTGACCTGCTGCTCGCAGCCCACCAAGCAATGAATATTTGTTGGCACTCGACCAACCGGCCATCAAAATACCGAGCACCGAAATGGATGAAACTGCTAACGCATAAAAAATACCTGTCTCAAGATCGGTAAACCACGCATCAGGACCGAACGGAACGACAACAACAAGAAGGAATGTGCTCATCAACACAATGATTGGCGCCATCTTGAATACAGGCTTGTCGGCATTGGTTGGCTGAATATCTTCTTTTTGCAACCACTTGCCTACTTCGGCAAAAAGCTGCAACGAACCCTGGGGTCCAGCCTCCATCGGGCCAAGTCGACTCTGCATAAACGACATCATCTTGAACAAAAAGACATACACAATTGTGCCTGCAGGCAAGAGCACGGCAACGAGCCCACCGAGAACGCGCAAAAGAGATTGACCCCAATACGGAATATCGATGCCCAGCAATGCATTCATTAGCGGTCAATGTCTCCAAGGATGAAATACAGCGAAGCAAGAATTGTGATGATGTCTGGCACGTATACGCCGCGCAACAACCATGGTGTAATCGAAATGTTGTTAAAGCTTGCCGAACGAATCTTGACGCGGAATGGACCGAGGTCGCCGCGCGACACTACGTAGTAACCCATCTCGCCAAGTGGGTTTTCTGTAGAGACCCATGCTTCGCCTTCTGGCACTTTGATGATTTTTGGAACCTTAGCCATTACAGGGCCACTTGGAATTCCGTCTAGCAACTGATCGACAATTTTTGTTGCTTCACGAGTCTCTTGCAAGCGAATCCAGCAACGAGCGAAGCTATCGCCATCTGGATGTGTCCAAACTTTGAAATCAACTTTGTCATATGCGAGTGGAATGGTTTGATCGCGACGCAAGTCCCAATCGACACCACTAGCGCGCAGGTTTGCACCAGACAATCCGTACTGCAATGCAACATCACGAGGGATCACACCGATACCGCGTGTGCGCGACTGGAAGATCTCGTTACCAAATAACAGTGTTTCGATCTCATCGCAGAAGTTGCGCAACTTCTTCATCACTACTTTTGTTTCATCGATCCAGCCTGCAGGCAGATCATCTTTCAAGCCACCAATGCGGTCAAAGTTTGGGTGAAAGCGACCACCGGTTGCAGACTCGATGAGGTTAAGTACATATTCGCGATCACGGAAAGCCAAGAACACAGGTGTGATTGCACCCATTTGCACACCCAAGTCGCCGAGGAACAATGAGACGTTGGCGATACGTGAAAGCTCAAACAAGATCGTGCGGATCCACTGCGCGCGAGGCGGTGCTTCCACATTCATCAGTTTTTCTGCGGCCAAAATAAATGGAACTTCGTTGGCAAAACTGCCAAGCCAGTCGATGCGGTTAATTAGCGAAGTGACCTGCGGAAATGTGCGAACTTCGGTGAGCTTTTCGTAACCGCGGTGCATATAGCCACATGATGGTTCCGCCCACACCACTTGCTCACCATCAAGTCGTGCAATGATGCGCAAGGTGCCGTGAGTAGCAGGGTGTTGTGGCCCAATGTTAAGGGTCATGCCCTCTGTTTCGAGCTCCACATTGAGACGTGCATCAGCAGCTTGCGAAGCGATGTAACTCAGCTGTTGGCGACTGCCGAGTTTTGCTGAAACTGGATCATTCAGAATGGTCATGATGGGCCTTCTTCGCTTGAGCCGTCTTTATCGTCATCAGTACCGCCCGGCAATGGCTCGACATCGACGATGCCTGGCCATGGCTTCACCATGCGTGCCAGCAATGGGAAATCTTTGCGCATTGGGTAGCCCTCGAAATCAACTGGCAAATACATGTTGCGCAAGTCTGGGTGACCAGTAAAACCGATACCGAACATTTCGTGAGCTTCGCGCTCGTGCCAGTTTGCGCCAGCAAAAACTGTGCAAATTGAATCGACGGTGAATGAGTCATTCGGAACGTCAGCTTTGATATTGATGCCCAAATGTGTCACGGAGTTGACAAGGCGCACGAGCATTTGCATCCGTGTGTCACCACCGGTGTAGCCAGGACGAATCACCGTGTCACGCACGGGTGCTGGCTCTGACGGATCATCTTCGCCGCGACCGTATGGCGATGGCATCCAGTCGATAGCCGAGAGGAAACAGAAATAATCAAACGCGTGTGCATCTTTCAGCACTTGAATGCTTTCGCGCCACGACTCGGTGGTGACGCGCACCCAAATGTCATCACCTGGCTTGACGAGTGTGTCAACAACCGCAGCGCCAAGTGTTGTGCGAATAGCGGCGACCATCGCGTCGCGCATGGCATCAACTTTTACTTCTACAGCTGGTGCAATGGCGGTTTCAGCGGGTGACGACAACGGGCTCACCTCGCCTTTCGGCTTCTGCAGATGCATTCGCTGCTGCATCAATCGACACAGTTCCTTCACCGCGCCAACGTGCGCCCATGTCTTCGTTCTTGATGCGCTGTTGCAACAACACGATGCCTTCAAGCAATGCTTCTGGTCGAGGTGGGCAACCTGGCACATAGACGTCGACCGGAATTATTTGATCGATACCTTTTGTCACCGAGTAGCTGTCCCAGTATGGGCCACCACAGTTTGCACAACTGCCCATCGAGATCACATATTTTGGTTCCGGCATCTGCTCATACAAGCGCTTGATGGATGGCGCCATCTTGTCGGTGACAGTTCCGGAAATCACAACAAGGTCTGCTTGACGTGGGCTTGCAGGCAATGGAATCACGCCAAGGCGCATCACGTCGTAACGCGGTGAACCAAATGCTGCGCCCATTTCGATTGCGCAACATGCGAGACCCCACTGGTACACCCACAATGAATATGAGCGACCCATGTTGAACAACGAATTGAGTGGCTTGGGCAAACGCCCGCGATCTACAAGACCCATGTTGTTACACCCACCGCAATACGCCCTTGCGCCAGGCGTACACCAGGCCAAGAAGCAAGATGAATACGAAAATGCCCATTTCAACAAGACCAAATGTGCCATAGCGCTCAAGTTGTGTGGCCCATGGGAAAATGAAAACTGCTTCCACGTCGAAGATCACGAAGAGCAGCGCAAAAATGTAATAACGAACTTGGCTTTGTGACCAACCTTCACCGATTGGGTCTACGCCGCTTTCGTAGGACAACAACTTCTCGCGATTCGGTTTTGACGGCCGCACGAGCGACGACACCCAGAGCAGTAGTCCGGCGATGAGAACGGCGGCTAAACCGAACCAAACAATGGTGAGAAATGACCTGAGGAAGGTAGACATCAACCTAAAAAACTACTACCTGAGCGCAGTTTCAGGAGAAACCTCCTGCACTTTTTACCTTGTGAACAAGTGCCCACGAGCCTTGGGTTTGGGGATCGGGGTGGTCGCGACGTTGTGCAAAAACCAATCGACAATCAGCCCAGCGGCAGGGCCAGACCTTTCGACTTCTGCTCGTGTTCGCTCGATCAGGGCGTTCGGAGTCATATCTAATGCGGCCAACTCGGCTGCACCCTCTCCACTCATCCAGTGCGAAATGATGGCTTCATTGGCTTCTGGGTGAAATTGGGTGGCAAACGTGCGACCCATTTGCATGGCCTGTGGGCCTGCATCGCTCAGAGCCAAAACCTGGGCGCCAGGGGGAACAGAAAACGTGTCGTAATGCCACTGCATCCATGACCCAGCCAACACCCCATAAGTAGGTGTGGCTATTACTTCGTGCCAACCGACCTCCGCTTTTTTGGCTCGCTCGGCACTACCGCCAAGTGCATGTGACATTATTTGTGCGCCGAAGCAGATGCCAAACTGCGGAATTCCGCGGCGATGACCTTCGCGGATGACCTCAGACTCTGCTGCAACATTCTTGGCAACCTTGTCCCAATAGACCGACCAGTTAGAACCGAGATAAAGAACGAGATCTATGCCGTCGAGCGATGGCCATTCGTGCGGGTATTCGCGGTGAACTGTCGTGAACGAAAAGTCGTAGTCCTCAAATCGTTGGCCGACAAAGCCCGAATCAGCATCACCCGAATTTGCCAAGAGTAAAGCGCGCATCAGAGGTACGGTAGTCGGTGCATGGCGACAAGCAACCCAACACCAATAGATATTCCACGGGATGCATTTATAGCTGCTCGCGAACGCGGCAAAGACGTCGTATTACATACACCCGTTTTGCCATCTGCATATCTCAGCCAACGCTTCGGCGGCACCATTGTACTCAAGGCAGAGAACCTGCAACGCACCGGTTCGTTCAAAATTCGCGGCGGTATGAACAAACTTGCCCAATTAGGCAATGCCAAAGAAACAGGAGTGGTCGCGGGCAGCGCGGGCAACCATGCGCAAGGGCTAGCACTTGCCGCAAAACATTTTGGGGCAAAGTGCGACATCTTCGTGCCCAAAGGTGCTTCGCTTTCAAAGATTGCCGCAACCAAACACCACGGTGCGACAGTGCTTGACGGCGGTGAAAGTGTAGACACTGCAGTTGCCGCAGCACTTTCCCGCGCACAAGGAACGGGCATGGCGTTTTGCCATCCCTACGACGACCCAGATGTAATTGCAGGTCAGGGCACGCTCGGTCTCGAACTACTCGAAGACATCGACGATCTCGAGCTGCTCATAATTCCTCTCGGAGGTGGCGGACTGCTTGCGGGCACTGCACTCGCAATTAAGCAACAACACCCCAACGTGCGAATCATCGGCGTGCAGGCGTCAGTTTGCGCACCATTCATTCACGGCACATCCCCAGAAGGCAAGGTACTTACACTCGCCGACGGCATCGCTGTGAAGCAACCCGGAAACTACACCAAGCCAATTATTGACAAATGGGTCGATCAGATTATTGAAGTTGACGAAGACTCAATCGCTGATGCAGTGGTCATTTTGATGGAACACACCAAAATGCTTGTTGAAGGTGGTGGTGCAGTTGGCCTTTCTGCACTACTCACCAATCAGATCACACCTGCACAAAATGGCACCACATGCATCGTGTTATCAGGTGGCAACATCGACATCGGACTCATTCCAAACCTTGTTCGCCGAAACGAAACCAACGAGGGTCGTCGGCTTACCATTTTTGTGCGCCTACCCGACCGCCCGGGCTCGCTGGCTGGACTCGTTGATGTTTGCGCTGCACAAGAAGCAAATGTGATTGAGGTGCAACACATTCGCGAAGGCGTCAAACTGCACCCCCGCGAAACCGGGATTCAAGTTGTGCTGGAAGTTAAGAGTGAAACCCACTCACAAGTTGTTATTCAAGCGCTTGAATCAAACGGGTTTCAACTTCATTAAATACTTCAGTTTGTTAAGGGCAAGGTTCTATATGCATAACTTCCACCTGAAGCCTAGTATCTCGAGAAAATGTGGCCATGAGTCGACTTTTTCTTGAAGTAATCGTAACCAAAGTGTCAGGAATGAGATCACTTTTGCAATCAACATATCCCAAAGATGTCGACTTTAAATGCAGTTGAGGATACGCAACACTCAACATTGCGTCCCACTCATAATTTCGGATACCACGTCCTCGCGCATTAAATCGTATTGCTTGATCGTCAATCATCAAAACTTTTGATTTAGCTAACACTTTGTAATCTCTAATTTCAGCAATGAACTCCTTCTGCTTTAGAGAATCAAGAAAGTATCCCTGCATAAATGTCAAATTCAGAACAACACAAATTCCCAAAAAAAACAATCGAAAATGTCGAGCAAGTATGGAGCTCGAATCACCAATTACGCCAACAACCAATACTGCAAAGCCAAGACCTAAAAGCAACTGATGTCTAGAATCCCAATCGCTTGACCTTGGAACAAAATTCAACATCCAGGCTGAAACATCGACTAAATGTCCCGCAACAAGATACGGAATAGCACCGACAATCAACAACAGCAATCCACTCGCAATGAGTAAATATCGAATTTGAATCTCACTTTCCTGATTAGAAAATTTACGAAACCACAACAAAATCAAACATCCCGCCACAAACAACAGTATTGCTCGAACCAATCCAGAACTCTGAATTGAATAGACGTCCAAAAAATTATCTTGTGGTGCGTTAAAACGACGATCAAGAAACCAATACAGAGGAGAAAGAATTGAAATTAATGCTGGGATCCACCAATCGCGAATCCTGTTGGACTTCGGATTCGAATATCTCAAGTATGCAACATGGCAAAGTGGAACCAGCAGAAAAACCATAAGAGAAGCAGTCGCACCAAAACTTAAAACGAAAAGCAGTATGGAAATAGTATGCAAAAATTGGGATTTTTTGGTTACCAATAAATACCAAGCACAATAAAAAAGCAGCAGCGATAAACAATAGGCGAAATTGATCATCGCCACTCGAGCTGAATTAATTGGTATAACTAAAAAAAATAATGTTATGAATTCTGCATTCTTAGGTCCTAAAAAATTGAGCGTTTTTAGAATATGGAACAAAAACCATCCCATCACAAAGTATCCGACAAATGACCCAAGATGAAATAGCTCGGGTCGCATGTCAAGCAACCCAGATTCAATCCAAATCCTCGTCGGCCAATCGCCCCGAATTCTAAATGAGGATGCAAGATCACTTGGCGTGAATTTGTAATAAGCAACCCAATCGTCGAAAAACTTTGCTTCAAGGAAAAGAGAAATTAGTCCAAATGACATCGCGTAAAGGCAGAACGCTGCCTTTAAAGGGAATTTGTTTTGATCAATACCCGCAAAACTTTGACCTGCAACAACCATGGTTTCACATCATCTTTCAAACTCTTCGTCTTTCCCCAGCATTAGATCATTCCCGATTCCATATCTAAGCGATTCTTAAGCAATTCCGTGTTTCCGAGGACTGCAGTTGCGGTAGATAATCCAACACCGAAACCACTCACGATACTGACAGAATCATTTATTTCATCGAGAAATTCCGACATAAGAATTGGAATTGAAGATGAAACAGTATTTCCAATTTGAGAAATATTAGTGGGAATACTTTGAATGCCATTGAATCTACTCGATAATCCATCAAGCACTAGTTTGCTCGCCTGATGTAAAAAGCAATACGAAACTTCAGAGGAAGAAAGACCGGCATTTGTCAACACACTTTCAATTTCTCCGGGAACAACTCGGCGAGTAAAGAGAAGTACATCAGCACCGGACATCACTAAATAAGAATTCTTCTCATCTTTGGAAATCTTTTGATATAAGTACTTACCACCCGAACCGTCCGTTGAATGTGATTCGGCGAGAATCTCCAACTTTGGTCGATTTGATATCCATACAGCGCTTGCTCCATCGCTAAACACCGTACTTGTCGATCTATCACTTAAATTGAGCTTTGAGCGGTATGTGTCAGCACAAACTATAAGAATATTCTCAAAACGGTTAACCAGTTTGGCTGCAACCGTTAATGCCTGAACAAATCCTGAGCACCCTTGGCCGATGTCAAATGCAAGTATTGATGTTGGTAAGCCACTCAGATTCTGCAGGGTACACGCACCACTTGGGAGATAGCAATCTGGACTTTGGGAAACATACAGCAAACAAGACGCATCTTCGCGCAGATTTGGATGCGCATTAAGCAATTTCTCAAGAGCTAGGTTGGCAAGTTCAATTGCTGTTGTTTTAGTTTCGTGAACTACTTCAATTCCGGTTTTCTCAATAACTTTTGCAAATTCTGGGAACTTGTCACGAATTACTAAAGCATGTTCACCTAATACAAACTTAATATCCTCAATCGCAAAGCGATCACCCACAAATTTATAAACCGTTGTTTGACAGCAATTGACAAATTTCAGCTACAGAAACTGCCGATGCTAAATCGGGAACTCTTTCGGTGATGTTGTCAAAACTCAAATCCAGTCGTGAAAGAATGGATATGTGGCCCAAACTGTCCCACTCTTCAATAGTTGTGTTATCGCTTTCAGGCGTAATTGCCGACTCCGGCAATTCAAGTGCTTCAGCAATTTCCTTCATGAGAATATCAATGTTCATTTTTTATCTCCTAATTTGATTAATTGGTTTTTTCATTACAAAAATCACTCACTATTAAAAATACCCACCATCACAAAACAGGACGGATCCGTTTACATCATTATTCGTCCTTAGGAATTCCAAACTCTGAACAATGGAATCAATTTCTATCATTTTACCTGTAGCAGATCTCTTCACAATATCGTTCAGCCGCTTCTCGGGAACCTTGTTAACTAGCCCAACCGGAGCTACACCAAGTGAAAGCACATTAGCCCGCACACCAAATCTGCCGTATTCAAGGGAAACTCCTTTCACGAAACCATTCAAAGCATGTTTTGTTGCTGAGTACATAGTCAAACCACGATCTCCCAGCAATGCCCTGCTCGAGGAAATAAAAGTGATTGAAGTTGGTCCGACTCCAAAATGCTTCAATACGGCAGAAGTCAAGTAGGTATTGGACCGAAAGTTAATATCGATCAATCGATCTATACCTTCAGTAGAAAGATTCTTGAAAATCTGATCATCGGAAATTCCTACAAAACTAATAACCGCAATTTCGGATAGATCACTTCGCTTCAAACTCGGCAATTTCGTAAACTCGCTAATGATCTCATCCACCGTTACTTCAGTGAGTTCGGCCATCTTCTCATTTCCACTAGCCATGTCAATATTTCCACTCTTTGTCGTCAATAGGAGACTGACATCAAATGGTTTCAAGCGTGGAAGTATCGCCTGTGCCATTAAGGAACTTGATCCAAAAGTGATCAATAGACTTTTCTTGCTCAAAGCTTTAGCAGACACCGGAACCCTGTCATCATGCGGGAATGAACTCTACGTTTCTTTTAACAAATTTCTGTTCATGTATTTTAGAAAACGAGGGATTGTAAAACATTTCTGTTTCACTAAAGTGGTAATGGATTACTTGTGACCGTCTAGACAGACTATTATTTTCACAAATTGGAGACCCGTGCAGTAAGTTGGCGCTCCAAATAATCACATCTCCTGCTGCTAACTGTGGTGCAATTGCTTTCTCGTTGGATTGCTTAAGTTCAGTTCTAATGTGATCTTCATACATAGTGTAATTTCGCTTCACATCTCCCAAACTTGCGGCGACTGGCAATCCCAAATCTGAAAAACACATCGCAGGCTTCTTATGAGAACCTGGAACTAGCTGGATTGGCCCAGATCTAGGATCGATATCCTCCAGGGCAACCCATGCTGCAGCGAGTCGAAAATGTGGGATTGTTCCAAAATGGATGTAGTCAGAATGAAGAGGTTGCTCTGTCGATCTTAAAAAGTTAATAGTAGAAAATGGCTGCGGAACTGATTCATAATACTCAGTTAAAAAATTTAGTATTTGAGGATTAAAAGCTAATTTTTTTGCAGCTAGCGAATATCTCCATGACTCAACAACCCTTGGAGAGCTATTGTAAGAATAAATCTTAGAATTTGTTTTATATTCTCCGCTCTCAATGAGTTGATCAACATCCGCATTGATTGTTGCAATCAATTTGTCTAGATTGTCCAAACTAAAGACTACGTAGCCGTCCTCGTCAAATTGTTTCAACAGATTCTTTTGGTTCGAATTCATACGGAGACTATTTCAGTTTCTACTTTGGATTCCGGCAAACACATATTTCCGTGAATGCCAAGAATTTGGAATATTTCTCTTCTAAGAAAATCTGACCTTCTCGCCGCAATTCTTGGATCAAATCGTGTTCTTGTAAAATAGCCTCTGGCATTGGCCAGATTGTTCGGTGTTCCACATTTACTTCATGGAAATTATCATCTAGCAACGCTTTATATGCCACCACGTTTGACAATGAGATTACTGGCGCGATGAAAACTCCGTTATCGGACAAAAAATTGGAGATTTTAGCTAGCACTTCTCGGGTGTTGTCTAAGCCATCCATACCCGCCCTAAATGTTACGCCCTCATACCACTCGCTCAGCTCGGCAATTCCGTCTGAGATTCCAGCAATGTCATTAATAATTACATCAAACCTTCGATTTTCCCACGGTTCGAAGCAGTTGCCAACCGCAAAGTTTTCGATTGCTAATGGAGGAATGAGATTTTGCTTCGAATCGTTTATTGCTTCTTCTGAAATATCCGACAGCCAGTATTTATGTTCTCTCATACCGTGCTCCAGAATCAATTTCTCAGTAATCCAGCCGGATCCACAACCTAGTTCTAATACGGTTCCGGTTGAAGTTTTGAGCACTTTTGTTCCGGATTTGAGCAACAATTTACTCGTCAGGTTAGGGGTAAAAACTGCCACGTATTAATCATAGTTATCTCAAGGGGTGCATAAGGGTTAGTCTTATTTGTGCTTGAAATTAGAGAGGCTACGATTCGAGATCTTGACGCAATTGCACTTATACATTCATTAACGATTCCCTATTCAATCAACTCTGCCATGGGCGTAAGTCGGCTTAGTTACCTCTATCAATTCACACTGAGAGATTTGGATTCCCTACTCCTAGTTGCCACCGTAGATAATCGAGTCATTGGTTTCATTAGTGGAACCTCCGAATTTCGTAATCTGGCAAGAGGAGCGACGAGCAATATCTCGATAGGGCAAATAGTAAACGTCTTAAGGAAAATGAATCTATTCAAGCTTGTTATTGCTGCTGTAGATTTGATTTTGCTTTCTCGTGCATTCCAAGGTCAAGGTAATTTCTACTATTTCTCAACATGGGGCATGCTCCCAAATTCGCATCCAACTGCAGGTGCAGCATTATTTCGTGAGCTTGAAAAGCGGGCTCGCAATACCGGTAGTAAGGCAGTTGTTGTGAATGTCGGCAAGAGCAATGCAAAGGTGCTACAAATGTATCTCTCATTGGGATTCCTACCAGTTACAAAAACTATTTCAGAACTTATTCTTAAAAAGCAATATTAAAATTTTTCACTAGCTACCGACTCTGATCCTATATGGCAAGGTTACGTACGGCAAGCCACGCTTGATGAGTTGCGGCAAGGTGACACCCGTTTTTGAAACGCCGAACTGCCTTGGAAGACAAATATACGGAACTTCAATAATTTGTACATTCTGTTTTTTCGCTGAAAACAGAAGCCTCGGACAATAATCTCCATATGAACCTACAAGCTTGTTATCCAATAAAAAGCTGCGACGAGCAAGGACAAACCCACTGGCAGGATCCTTGCAACACCGACCCAACATAATCCACAAATAACGATTCAAAATTCTGCTCAGAATCATTGCTACAAAGGAATCATTAGTGGTCCGAAGATTGCGATGAGCTTGCAGGAGTCGTGTTTTACCAGAACCATCGGATCCCTTGAATCCACCACCCTTGACAAATCTGGAGCCCACAACAATCGTCTCACCTCTCAAACCATAGGTTTCAAAGGATGTAATTAAGTCTGAAAGCACTGATGGAGGCATCGACCCATCAGCGTCCATCCACAAAACGTACTCAAAATTGGAATTCAACACCCCATCATTTATTGATTCCGGTAGTGAGCGAAATAGACCAGATCGATCAATAATTCGAACGCGACTATCAGATGAATTGTACGATTCAATAAAATGAGATGTCCCGTCATCAGAACCATCATCTGCAACGATAACTTCACTTTGAATTCCCAAATCATCGCAAACGCGAAGAAGTTCTGGGATCAAGATTTCCAAGTTTGGACGTTCGTTAATTACAGGAAGAACGATCGAAATCGCATCAATTTGTTTCATTCTCGTCACTTATATACTTTCCTATAAGTATCCAACACACTCGTCAATCTGTCGACAACATAATTAATGTCTGAATCATCCATTCCGATGTAAGACGGAAGATAAATGCCCTGTTTGCCGATCTTTTCACTTATATTGAGTGATTTTTGATCACTTAGTCCAAACTTCTCTAACACTGGTTGTCGATGCAGCGGGAAGAAGAACGGTCGAGTTTCAATTCCGATTAACTTCAAATCATCAGCCACTGCATCAGCATTAATTGATTCATCAAACACCACTCCGAATACCCAATACATATTCTGGGCGTAGTCTGTTTCAGTTAATTGCAAACTAACTCGACTATCCCCTTTCAGCAGTGAATGGTACTTGAGTCCGATATCCCTCTTACGATTAGTGATTGCATCGAGCCTTTTCAATTGACTGTTTGCTAAGGCTGCCTGTAAAGAAGAGAGCCTCAAATTCCATCCTAAATCTGTGTGAATAAATCTTTTGCCTGGCGGAGGGGCGAAGGCAAGATTCCTGAGATACCGAATTTTGTCTTTGAAATCGTCATCATCTGTTACGACCATTCCTCCTTCGCCAGCAGTAATCGCCTTATTGGCGTAGAAACTAAATGTGGAAGCCAACCCAAATGAGCCACACATTTTGCCTCGATAACGAACTCCATGGGCCTCAGCCGCATCTTCAATAATGATGATTTCATTTGCAGCACAAAACTGAACAATCGGATCCATATCTACTGGAAGCCCATAAATATGTACGACCATAACTGCACGAGTTTTAGGAGTAACTTTTTCCTGGATGGTGTTCAGGGACATATTCCAAGTTCCATCGTCAACGTCTACGAAGACCGGCTTTGCTCCAGTTCGTAAAATCGCAAATAAACACGAGGCGATCGTGAACGAGGGAAGAATGACCTCATCGCCAGGTTGAAGATCAAGAGCGTGAAGTACTACATCAAGTGCAACGCTTCCATTAGCTAAAGCAATGCCGTAGTTACGGCCGACAACATTTGAGAAATTTGATTCAAACTCTCCCACCACCGGAGAATCACCCGACAAGAAGGTTTTATCCAAACAATCAAGTACGGCAGCTTTATCTTCTTCAGTTACGGTAGGTTGACTAACTGGAATTTTTCGAATACTTTCAGCCATGAACTTCGTCTAACCAAACTTTATCTTTTTGACCGTCATATGGGCCTTGTTTCAATTCTGTGATGATTGAATCTTCATGAACCTCAATTCCATGTGCACCACCAAACATTACGCACACAGATCCCGCAGAGAGTTCTATCGTTTCCGCCAACTCACCTTTATTGTCGTACAAAACCACATCAGTACGACCTTTCCAAACAATGAGTGCTTCTGATGTCACTGTTACCATGTGCGATCGCGGATTGTGGCGATGTGGACGGGAACTATGACCGCCAGGCCACCGCATTATCCCCACCTGCATTGGCCATGAGTCTTCAGACATAAACACCACCCCAGGCCTTGCGTCTGAAATTTCATGAACAAACGCCCTCATCTCGCCATCAATAAAATAGGAACGGCTCAAGTCTTCACCTTCAATTTCTGGGTCGATGCTCTTCTCTTACCATGATAACAAATAGTTATAAACTAGCCCGTTACCGCTTCATTTAAAACAACTTTCCATAAATCAACAAGTTTTAGACTGCCAATTCGGTTCATGTGCTGGGAATTCCAGTATGCAATTTTTCCATCAAGTGATTCAGAACACTCACCAAAAGTAGGGCACAAAGATTCTGTCGGATCAACAAGTAATGTGTTACTAGAAATCTTGCTTCGAATCTTTGCAATAATTTCGGACCTAACCCGATTGTGTTCGTCGACATCTTGAAAATCTGCAGTTCTGAAGATGTGATATCTACCCAGCACCGTTTTCGTTGAAAGTTTAACACTTGGGGTTTCAATCATTACTGCAACTTTGGAACCAAGGTTATCGACTGCGTCTATCTGCTCGACTAATGACTGAATGATGGAGTCAATTTGATCACCTATTCCATTTGGTAGTCGGCCATCTGCGAATGGGATTCGAACGTCACTACCCGCCACGCCACCAAGAATTGCATAATCATCATATCGATTTGCAAATATCACCAACTCTGGACGCCATCTTTCAACTAAATCCAGATAGAACTGCTGCACAGCAGGACACCCTGAAGAGTATCTCAACGTTGATTGACTCCTCATCGGGCAACCACCTGCCCCGTAACCCATGACCCTGATTCCGAGTTGGCGACCAGCTTCATATAACCCATCAGCTACTGATTGAGCTTGTGAATCCCCAACCAATAGAACCAATGGTCCACTCTTTACCCCGTTGTCACAAACTTTCTCAATGTCAAATTGCTCATTATATTGTTGATAGCAACTCCCAAGTGATCGAAGAACAAATGGATTCGATCCCAATTTGGCATCATCTATTCGTTCTCCACTCGTCCAGCCCCCATAGGTTTGGATCCCAAGACCAGTCTTGGCAATCGCATCGATACTAAAGGAAGTTCCCACAACGAGAACAGCACAGACTGACAGAATCCCAAATGACTTTCGTAAAGCACTATGCCCCCGAAAACGTTGCTCAACAAATCTAAATGTTATTGCACATAAAATTAAAGCGATTAGCACCGACATCACTTTGGCTTTTATTGACGTTGAAACAGTTGCCGAGACAAACACAATGATTGGCCAATGCCACAGATACCAGCCGTATGATCTATCGCCGAGCCAAACTAGTAACGGATTCGTAAGTGCAAAGTATGAGATTTGTGACTTTGCTCCGGCAAAAAGTAGATACGCAGTAGATGCAATCGGGACAACAGTGAATGCACTTGGAAAATGCGAGTCAAGTTTTGTCGAATAAATCACAAAAACCAGAATTGCGAGCGCGAAGAATCCACAGAAGTTCGGGATAAAATTTTTACTTGGAGAAGGTTTTCGTTGAGGTGGAATTCTTTGTGCAAGCACTCCAGCCAAAAACTCCCAAGCTCTAAACGGAGTTCCAAAAAATGCTAAACGAGCCATCATTTGACTGGAACTGGCGCGTGTGAGATACAAGCAATAAGCCAAACTTGCGACAGCGACTACGATAAGTAAAAGTATGAGAAATTTACCTCTCATTTTTCCGTACTTTCTGTCAAGAATTAATGAACCAACTACGACAAATGGAAATACAAAATAAAACTGCTCCTCGACAGAAAGTGACCATAAATGCCGTACGGGATTGGATTCAAGATCTAGATAATTATTAGCGAAAAAAAAATGGGCGTTAGCGTAGAAACCCGTAGAAGACCGAACCGCAGATGTAACTTGCTCAATTCCACCATTGAATGGAGAAAATGCGACTAAAGCTACGAGCATTATTCCTATGTTGACGATAGCTAACAGGGGTATTAGCCGATTTATTCGTCGTGAGAAAAATGAAGTTAACTTGAAGCCATTAATTGAATCGACATCATTGAATATTGCCTGGCTAATTACAAATCCTGAAATTACGAAAAATATGTCTACTCCAAGAAATCCACCATGTATTGGCAAACCTGCGTGGTAGACAACAACGGCCAAAACAGCGAGTCCTCGCAAGCCCTGAATATCTTGTCTAAATTCTGATTGATTTGACTTCAATGAGCTGAAATCGCGCTGTTCTGTCATCCCCAGTAACTTACAGACTCATATTGCCCGAGAATGACATTTGGCAGGATGCCGATCAAAAGTGTTGTAGCGACAGCCAACGTGATTGCAAGTCCAGCAGACTTCGAGATTGAAATCGGAGCATCATCTGCCGGATCGCTCAGCCACATGCTCACCATGATGCGCAAGTACAAGAATGCTGCGATCACCGCTGCGAGCATTGCTGCAACTGCCAGCGCGTAGCTCTCGACCGAGACTGCAGCACGAATAATGCCAAATTTGGCAACGAAACCTGATGTGAGTGGCACGCCGGCCTGAGCCAACAACAACACGGTCATGCCTAGCGCAAGAACTGGGCGCTTCTTACCAAGACCCTTGAACGCGTCGAGCGTTGTCGCGTTGTCGCCTTCACCTGCAACAACCGAGACCACAGCAAATGTGCCGATAACCAAAATCGAATAAATAAACAAGTAGCCCATTGCAGACGAAATGCCAAGATCCGCATCGGCATGGCCGATGTGCGCCGCTGCCTCAAGACCAACCAAGATAAAACCTGCATGGCTGATGGATGAGTAAGCAAGCATGCGCTTGACATCGGTCTGCACAACCGCCAACACCGAACCAACAACAAGTGTGAGCAAAGCCAGAACGAGAATGGCCGGGCGCCAGTCGTCGATGCGACTTGGCAACGCAATCATAAATACGCGAATGAGCGCAGCAAATGCTGCGACCTTGCCGACCGAACCCATGAGTGCAGTAATCGGTGTTGGTGCACCCTGATACACGTCGGGTGTCCACACATGGAAAGGAACGAGCGAAACCTTGAACGCGAAACCAACAAGTAGCAGCGCAATGCCGGCGAGCAACAGACCATTGTTGGCTGGCACCGCGACTTCGCCAGCAAACACCGTGGCCATTGTCTGCAAGTTTGTGGTGCCCGACGCACCAAACAACAATGCGACTCCATACAAGAAGAATGCCGAGGCAAAACCACCGAGAATGAAGTACTTAAGGCCGGCCTCGCCACTTTGTGTGCGACTGCGACTCGACGCGGTAAGCAAATAGAACGAAAGGCTCAAAGTCTCAAGACCAAGGAACAACACCAAGAGGTCGTTGGCCGAAACCATCACTACCCCACCAATTGCAGCGGCAAGTATGAGGCCATATACCTCCGGAGCATCTTCGCCTTCGCGAGTGAGATAGTCGTTGACAACGAGTGAGGCAAGAGCAACCGACACGCAAATAGTGAACGTTGCAAAAAGTGCAAAGTGATCAAACGCAAGAGCACCACCCACAAGCGTGGACGGCGCGTCGTCGCCCATTTGACTCCACAACACTCCGGTTAAAACTGCTGCAGTAACTGCTGTGATCACCGAAGCCGTGGCATACCATCCACGCTTCCACTGTGGTGTGAGCGAACCAACAAGGATCAAGAACAATGCGCCACCGAGCAGCGCAAGAATTGGGCTGATCTTGAACCACTGAATGGCAGGGCCCTCAAACGTAGATGTTGCTGCAATCAATCTGTGCATCATTTGCTTGCCTCAACATGCTCGATCAGTGCCTTGACGCTTGGCTCAATGCGATCGAGCATCGGCTTTGGATACACACCTGCGAACACAATGGCTGCAACAAATACTGAAAGCAACAAACCTTCGCGCAACGTTATTTCTGGAAACGACTTGTTGTCATCACTTGGCTCGCCATGAAACACGCGCTGGTAAGCCCAGAGCAAATAGAGCGCGGCAAGAATAACGCCGATCGTGGCAACAACAACCCACCAGCGAGCTGTTTCAAATGAACCGATGAGCACAAGAAATTCGCCAACGAAACCATTGAGACCTGGCAAACCAATTGACGACAACATCACAATCATGAAAAATCCCGCGAAAATTGGTGCGACTGACTGAATTCCACCGAGCTCTGAAATTTGTCGAGTGTGGCGGCGCTCGTAGATCATGCCAACGAGCAAGAACAACGCGCCCGTTGAAACACCGTGGTTGACCATCTGCATCACGCCACCAGTAATGGCCTGTGTGGTCATCGCGAATGTGCCGAGCACGATGAAACCAAGGTGAGCAACCGACGAATACGCAACGAGACGCTTGAGATCTTTTTGCATCGTTGCAGCGATTGCGCCATACAAAATTCCAATGACCGCAAGTGTCAGCAACACGGGCTTGGCCCAAATTGCTGCTTGAGGAAACAAATACACACCAAAGCGCAACATGCCGTACGTACCCATCTTGAGCAACACACCAGCCAAGATGACCGAGCCACCAGTTGGTGCCTGCGTGTGAGCGTCAGGCAACCATGTGTGCAATGGAAATAATGGAACCTTGACTGCAAATGCGATCATGAATGCAACGAACAACCAACGGCCAGTGCCCGTAGCAAAGTTGGCCTTCTCCGCGATCTCTACCAAGTCAAATGTGAGCACGCCCGTGTCACGACGCGCCAAGAACGCTGTGGCAACGATGCCGACGAGCATGAATGCCGAGCCTGCCATGGTGTACAAAAAGAATTTGGTCGCGGCATACACACGCTTCTCGTAGCCCCAGCCGCCGATGAGGAAATACATCGGTACCAACACGATTTCGAAAAACACGAAGAACAAAAACAAGTCGAGGCTCAGGAAGCTGCCCATGACGCCGGCTTCGAGCAACAGCATCCACGCCAAATACGACTTGTGGTCGTGATGTGGATCGATGCCGACAATGACGAGTGGAAACAACACGCCGGTGAGTACAACCATAAACAGCGAAATGCCGTCGACACCTAGGTGCCACGAGATGCCCCACTCACTAATCCATGAGTGCTTTGACACGAACTCGAAACCTGCTGCACCAGTCGGAAACTTGATAAGCATCCACACACTCATTGCGCCAGTAGTGATGCTCGATACGAGCGCAGCGAGCTTGACCCACTCACCATGCTTCTTATTCAGCAGCGAAACAAGTATTGCACCGAGCAACGGCATCAGGACGAGCATGGTGAGGATCGGGAAACTTACCGAAGCTCCTCCGGTCATTTCGGCTGAAGCAAACATCAGATAAGCCCTCTCAATACAAACCACGCCAGTAACACAACAACACCGACTGTGATAACTGCCGCGTAGGCACGTACGAAACCGCTCTGACTCTTTCGAACCTGACCAGCCACAGATCGCACAATTGTGGCTGTGCCATTGACTGCACCATCAACAACATGTGCATCAACCCACGCGACACCATTAAACAACGCGTTACCTGGGCCACTCACCAACCTGGCTGCAGTGGCGTCATATTTCCAGGCCTGCTCCAGAATCTTTGGCTCGATCGCCTTAACTTTGTGCTTGGCATACACAGCAAAAGCCGCAACGATGCCGAGCACTGCAACGACTACTGCAACTCCAAGTAGCAGATA
This sequence comes from Ilumatobacteraceae bacterium, assembly GCA_044354675.1. Classification (GTDB taxonomy): domain Bacteria; phylum Actinomycetota; class Acidimicrobiia; order Acidimicrobiales; family Ilumatobacteraceae; genus UBA3006. The sequence continues at coordinate 25,574 of JBIKZO010000007.1, forward strand.
CTTGTTTTGATATGCCCAAGTTTCTTTAATGTGAGCCTCTGACTCTTCGACCACTGGCGCGAGCCAGTGCTCCAAAAATGCCGTCTTCTTGGAGAAGGGCAACTGCAGTGCACCACCAACCATTGCTAGGCCGGCAAGCACAACAAGCGGCATCAACATAATGCGTGGGCTCTCGTGCGGAGTGAAGTCGCCGTGCGCACCGTTTTCGGCAGCATGGTCATTCCATTTTGCCTCACCATAAAACACCATGATTACTTGACGAGTCATGTAATACGCCGTCAACAATGCAGTGACCACGCCAACGACATACAACCCACGGTTGTTTGCATAGACGTAGAGCAAAATTTCGTCCTTGGACCAAAAGCCTGCAAACGGCGGCACGCCAGCAATGGCAAGCCAACCAACAATAAATGTGATGGCGGTAACCGGCATCACTTTGCGCAACGCACCCATGCGACGCATGTCTTGCTCGTGATGCATGCCATGAATAACAGAACCAGAGCCGAGGAACAACAGAGCTTTAAAGAATGCGTGAGTGATCATGTGGAAAATGGCCGCAACATATGCGCCAGAACCGATCGCCAAGAACATGAAGCCAAGCTGCGACACCGTTGAGTACGCCAGCACTTTCTTGATGTCGTTTTGCGCAACAGCAACTGTGGCCGCATACAACGCAGTTGCAGCACCGACGCACGCAATAACTGTTGGCGCCCACGAATACGACTCGTGAAGCACCGGACTCATGCGCGTCATCAAGAACACACCAGACGTAACCATGGTTGCTGCGTGAATAAGTGCCGAAACCGGTGTTGGGCCCTCCATCGCATCTGGCAACCAGAGGTATAACGGCAACTGCGCGCTCTTGCCACATGCACCGACAAACAACAACATCGCGATTGCGGTTGCGGTCACCGGGGCCAACGAACCGGAATGAGCAGCCTCATTGATGCCGTCATACGAGAGTGTGCCTACTGCACTGAACGCCAAGAACATTGCCGTCATTACGCCAAAGTCGCCAATGCGGTTGGTGACAAAGGCTTTTTTGCCAGCTACTGCAGCAGAGTCGCGGGTGTGCCAGAACGAAATGAGGAAGTACGAGCAAGCTCCGACGCCCTCCCACCCGAGGAAAGTAACGAGCAAGTTTTCGCCAAGCACCAACATGAGCATGGAGAACACAAAGAGGTTCAGGTACAAGAAAAACTTCGGAAACTTTGGATCACCGTGCATGTAGCCAATGGCATATAGATGAATCAACGAACCGATTCCAGTGATGAATAGCGCCATCGTGATCGACAACGGGTCTGCCAACAACGCCATGTCAACTTGCAACGAACCAACTGGCAACCACTTAAACATGGTCACCACTTGGTGGCGCTCTTCTGCTGGGCGTGAAAGCAGATTGAAAAACACAGCGACGGTAATGAGGAACGACCCGATGGTCATGAACGATGCAAGCCAGCCAGCCTTCGGCTCGCCCAAGCGCTGGCCAAGAACCAGGATCGCGAGTGCACCGAATAGCGGTAACACAGGCACGAGCCAGAGATGATCGATAAAGAAACCAGTCACGGCTTAGCCCTTCAACTCTGCAAGGTCATCAACGGTGATGCCACTGCGTCGGCGCATAATCGCAACGATGATTCCTAGGCCAACCACTACTTCTGCTGCTGCCACCACGAGCACGAAGAACACGATTGCCTGACCGTCGATGTCGTTCAGACGACGACCAAGAGTCACAAATGTAAGGTTGACCGCGTTAAGCATCAACTCGATGCACATAAACATCACAAGTGGATTACGTCGTACCAACACACCAACAGTGCCGATAGTGAACAGCACTGCCGAAAGCAGCAAATACCAAGTTGTGGTTGGAACAACGACGAGTGCGTTCATGGCTTGCCCGCCGTGCGGCGACGCGATAACAATACGGTGCCAACTACTGCCACGACCAACAAGATCGATGTCACTTCAAAAGCCACTACATAGTCTGAAAAAATAGAGGTGGCTAATTGCTGAATGTTGGCATCCGGGTTGTCGCCAGCAACATTGCTCGCAATGCCCTCGCCACGCGAGATGACCGAATCGGCGCCAGTGTAAATAGCTGCACCAAGCAACCCGAGCAGGCACACACCAACCACGCCTGCAACCCAGCGCTGACCAGCAAGAGGCTCGGTCTTCAGGTTTTCGACTTGGTCAACACCGAGCAACATGATCACGAACAAGAACAACACCACGATGGCGCCGGCATACACAATCACTTGCACTGCGGCCAGGAACTCGGCGTGTTGGGCCACGAACAACACTGCAATTCCAAACAAGGTCAACACCAAGCTAAGTGCTGCGTGCACTGGATGCTTGCGCAACACCACACCGAGCGCGCCAACAATGATCATCGCTGTGGCACAAACAAAAACGAAGAGTTCCATTAGTCGCTGCTTGCCTCTGGGGCGCGAACGCCATAGCCAAGCTCGCCACTCCAGCCAACTACACCACTAAATGTTGCATCACCCGACGACGCAGTTGCTCGCATCCAACCCGAAGTGTTTTGATCTTCGCCCGGACGCCAGTCTTCCCACGGCATGTGCTGTGGTTGACCGTCTTCGCCTACCAACAATTCGGTCTTTGTGTAAATCGCATCTTGGCGATTAGTGAACGAGAACTCGAACAACTTTGATTCAGTGATTGCTTCTGTTGGACATGCTTCAACGCACAAATCGCAGTGAATGCAACGCAAATAATTGATCTCGTAGATCCAACCGAAGCGTTCGCCCGGCGATGTTGGATTGTCGGGATCGTTGTCGGCGCCACGAACGTGAATGCACTTTGCTGGGCACACGGCAGCACACAGCTCGCAACCAATGCACTTTTCCATGCCGTCTTCGTAACGGTTGAGCACGTGGCGACCATGCAAGCGGTCTGGCTTGTCGATCTTTGCGTCCATCTCTTCGGCACGCTTGCTTGACTCGCCACTCTTCGACTTGTTGATCGACTTGCGACGCACGCGACCGCCCGAATATTGGGTGGTCACCTGATTTTTCTTACCGCGCTGACGAGCAGTAACTAAAAAGCCTCCGAAGTAACCCATTAGAACATCGACCCTTCGGCTTCACGTTGTTTGGCACTCACTTTGAATGCTGCTTGCAACAGCGCATAGCTGGCTCCAAGAACTGCTACCGAAACTCCAGTAACAACGAATGTGTTCCAACCCTGGTCACGACCAAGGCGCTGTGCTGCAATCAACATGAACCAACCGAGCGAGGCAGGGATCAACACTTTCCAGCCCAAGTCCATCAATTGGTCGTAGCGGAAGCGTGGCAACGTGGCTCGCAGCCAGACATATATATAGAGAAACACGAGCACTTTGGCAAACAGCCAAATGGTGCCCTCAATGCCGTTTGGAATAAACGGAATATCAAGAACTATGCCACCGAAAGAGATGGGCTGTGGGCCACCAAAAAACAGCGTGACGATTAGCGCGCTCATGGTCACTGTGTTCATGAACTCTGCAAGATAAAACAATGCAAATCGGATGCTCGAATACTCGGTATTAAAACCACCAACCAATTCTTGCTCGGCTTCCACCAAGTCAAATGGAGGGCGATTGAGTTCGGCAGTTGCTGCAATGAGGAAGATTGCGAATGGTACGACACCTGTGGCGACAACGTTCCAGTTGCCAATTGAGCTTTGAGCAGCAACAATTCCACTGGTTGAAAGTGTGCCTGTCACCAAGAAAACTGTGCCGAGCGAAAGTCCAAGCGCGGCTTCATAACTCACCATCTGCGCCGATGCACGCACCGAACCCAACAGTGGGTACTTTGAACCGCTCGACCAGCCAGCCAACATGATGCCGTAGACAGCAATGGCCGAAATGGCGAGCGCAAACAACACACCAACCGGTGGGTCGGCAAGTTGTACGCGAGTTGTATTTCCAAACCATGTCACCATGCCGTTATTGCCATTGCGAAAGTCACCGCCGAGCGGAATAATTGCAAACGACAAAAATGCTGGGACGAACGACAAGAACGGGGCGAGCTTAAACACGAAACGATCTGAACGCTCTGGAATGAGATCTTCTTTGAAGAACAACTTGATGCCGTCGGCAAGTGTTTGTAGCAATCCGAACGGACCAGCCTTGTTTGGGCCGATGCGGTTTTGCATTCCCGAGATCACTTTGCGCTCAAACCACACCATCAGCATGGTTGCAACAAGGCCCGTCACGAACACAGCGAGCACTTTGAGGAGCACAATGATGAGTGGAACCCATAGCAAATTACCGTTGAGCATCGGGTCGATTGCAAACATATTGCTCATGACATCTTCTCGATTTTTAGATCAATGACGTCTTTGGTGACATCCAATAATTCGCGTGCATCTGAGCCACTCAAATTGATTGGCAACCATGCGGTACCGCGCAACACGTCGACGGACTCTTGCAACGGCAACACCAATGTGGCTCGCTGCGAAGTGACACGCACCGACTCGCCTACTTGCGCACCAATGCGCGGCACGTCGAGCGGATTGACAATGACTGCCGCCGAGAAGCCAAGAGTTGCCAATGACGGGCTCTTGGCGGTGCCGATTGCGTTGTCGTACAACTTGCGCGACACAACTGCGCGATAGTCGTAGGAATTACGCTCATTGCTCGCACCATCGGCGCGCGTGAGCGCTATTGGAGTTGGATGTGCGACGATCACTCCGTCGTGCTCTACTGTGTGGGTATCGATTGCGGGCACAAACTCACTTACTCCCGAAATCATTGCAGTATGTACTTCGTTATACGAAGCAAAACCCAAATCGTGTGATGTTGCTGTGCCCAACTCGACTGCAATCATCCAGTCTGGGCGCGAAGTGCCAACTGGCGTGATCGACTGCGCAACATTGCTGATGCGACCCTCCACGTTTGTTGTCGTGCCCTCTTTTTCGCCATAAGCAGCTGCTGGCAACACAATGTCGGCAAGTGCTGACGACTGTGTAATAAAGGTGTCGATTGCAATGATGTTGCGCGCGCCAGAAATACCACGGCGAGCCAAGTCGGCATCAGGAACATCGGAGAGCGGGTCGGCGCCGAGCAAAACTAGACATTCGATCTTGCCTGCTGCGGCTGCTTCAAGAATTTCGGCTGTTGACTTGCCGCCATTGCGCGGCGTGAGTCCTGCAGTGATTGCGCCACGGACGTTGCCGCGACGCAATGCTGGAAGCACTGTGGCGTGCGGTGCAATATGCAGCACCTCTGCAAGCGCATGCACAACTGACTCTTCGGATTCGGCCAAGTTCATACGACCCACGATGACAACCACTGAACCACTTGCAATCTGTGCCGTAAATGCTGCATCAGTAGCAAGCGCACGCAGTGCAGCTGCTGTCTTACCCGGCTCAACATGAACTTTCTTCCACGCCTTGCCCGCCAAGCCCGTTGCGCGAGGTGACACTTCAATAACACGACCTGTGCGCTTCTCTGCTGCATGTCGCACACGTAGGTACAAAATTGGCAACTCTTCTTTGAGATCTGGAGCGAGCAAGATAATGGTCTTGGCCGTGTCGATGTCGGCAATTGTTGCTTGAGGCAACGAGAACACTTGTGGTGGAAGTCCATCTGCGAGTTGTGAGTCGCGTGAGTCGACACCGAGTGCATTGGCAAGTTGTGCCCATGCAAATGCATCTTCATTTGTGCCACGTGCTCCACCGATAATGGCAACTGATTGTGGACTGACGGTGAGCGCTGTGCGCAACATGCGAGCAACCGAATCGATAGCCACAGACCAACTCGATGCACTCAAATTGCCACTCGCGTCTTTAATCAACGGAGTCGTCAGGCGATCCTTTGAGTTGATCGACTCAAAATTGAAGCGGCCCTTGTCGCACAGCCAACCCCAGTTGACTGGCTGACTGTCAACACCCTGATAACGAACCAACTCGTCGCGGCTGCTTTGCACAACTGTGCGACAGCCAACTGAACATGTTGTGCACGTGCTCTCCACATGTTCGATGTCCCACGGGCGAGCCTTAAATCGATAAGGCTTTGCAGTGAGCGCACCAACTGGACAAATTTGCACAGTGTTGCCCGAGAAGTACGAGCTGAAAGGCTCGTCAGGAAATGTCATTACTTGCGTGTTGTTTCCGCGACTCGTAAACGAAATCAACGCATCGCCAGCAACTTCATCGGCGAAGCGCGTGCAACGATCGCACAAGATGCAACGCTCGCGATCGAGATACACATTTTCGCTGATTGCGATTGGCTTCTCGTAGTGACGCTTCTCTTCAACAAAGCGGCTTTCGCCAGGACCATGACTAAATGCTTGGTCTTGTAATGGACACTCGCCACCTTTGTCGCACACTGGGCAGTCGAGCGGATGGTTAGCAAGCAGCAACTCGAGCACGCCCTCTTGGGCTTTCTTGACACCCTCGGTCTCGGTGTTAACAACTTGACCATCTGCAACGGGTGTCATGCACGACACCACCATCATTGGACCTCGTGGTCCAACAACTTCAACGAGGCACTGGCGACACATGCCCACCGGTTCCATGCGTGGGTGATAACAAAAGCGTGGAATGAAATCGTCCGTGCGGTCTGCCGCAGCAATGATCATCTCGCCTTTACGTGCAGCAACGACTTTGCCGTTGATGGTGACGCTGACGGCATTTGGATCCACGACTGGCTCTGGCGCTGTGATGTTTGAGTCGACCGTTGTCATGACTATGCCGACACCACTGATGGGGTTGAAACCGCGGTCACGGGAATTGAGATGCGCTTAACCAAACGAGCTTCAAATTCGCTGCGGAACAATGTAATTGCGGAGTGCAACGGCGCAAATGCAGACGGCCCAACGAAGCAAATCGTTGTCATCTTGTAAGGAAAAGGCACTGCTGCCAATCCTAATTTTTCGTTAGATGCGTGGGGGAAATCTCCCGGACAGATCATTGCACCGACTTCAAGAATTTGTTGCAAGTCAGCCTCTGTGCCCGTGCCATCAACAATACGAGTAAGGATTCGCTCGAGCCACGTGCCACCCTCGCGACATGGTGTGCATTTGCCACACGATTCGTGCGCATAAAAGTGCGTGAGCGTGAGTGCTGCAGCAGGAATGTCGGTGGTGGAATCCATCACCATGATTGCGCCAGAGCCAAGCATTGAACCTGCAGACCCGACTTGGCTTGCTTCGAATGGCAAGTCGAGTTGATCGGCAGTAAACCAAGGTGCCGAACCGCCACCAGGCACAAACGCTTTGAGTTCGTTGTCGTTGCGAATGCCGCCACAAAATTCTGCTCCGTACAACAAGTCTCTAAATGTTGTCGTGCCGTTAATGATTTCAAATACTCCAGGATTTTTGACGTGGCCCGACACTGCAACCATGCGTGTGCCAGGTGAAGTCTTTGTGCCAATGGCCGTGTAGGCCTCGGAGCCATTGACCATCAGCCAAGGCAAGTTGGCAAGCGTTTCAACGTTGTTGACGATTGTTGGTTGACCGTACAAACCATTTGCGGCAGGGAAAAACGGTGGCTTAAGTCGTGGCATGCCACGGTTGCCCTCGAGGCTCTCAATTAATGCAGTTTCTTCACCAACTACATACGCACCGGCACCCCAGTGCAACACGATGTCGACTGAGAACTTGGAACCCAAAATGTCTTTGCCAACATAACCAGCCGCATAAGCCTCATTGAGTGCAGCCGCAACACGCTCTTGTGCCAGCGCCATCTCGCCACGAATGTATAAGAAGCATTGCGACAAGCCAGCTGCATAACACGCGATGAGGCAACCTTCAATGAGTTGGTGCGGATCGCGCTCCATGAGCAAGCGATCTTTGTATGTGCCAGGCTCGCTCTCGTCGCCGTTGACAACCAAATATTTTGGAAACACTTGTTGCGGGGTAAGACCCCACTTTGTTCCGGCAGGAAAACCTGCGCCACCGCGTCCAAGCACAGTTGCACTCTTCACTTCTTCGTGCACGTCGGTTGCCGCACGCCCAAGCGCCTTGCGCAAACCGACATAACCACCCGTGGCTAAAAAACGCTCGAGAGTAAATGAGTCGGCGTGCTCAAAACGCGATGTCACGATCTTTGGCCTGTCGCCTGCAACAAAACCTACAGCGTGTGGATACTTAATTGCGGTTGTCATAATGCTGCCTTACCGTCCATCCATGCAGGATTCTCGGTCGCGAGTTCTGGTGCCACTGCCCCAACACCGCGATCGGCTGGAATGCGCTGACGAATTCGTGCGACAACTCCGTGAGCAGGAATCTCGTCAGCCAACTTGCCGCTCTTGAGATCATCGATCAATGTGTCGAAGTCGCCATTGGTGACCTTGTAACGAAAACGGTAATTGACTTGCAGTGTTGGAGCCTCGGTGCATGCTGCCTGACACTCTGCATGAGCAAGCGTGAACATGCCATCAGCAGTTGTGCCGCCAGCTTTGACACCCAACTTGTGTTCTGCATGATGCATCAAGTCGCCAGCCCCCATAAGCGCGCACGACATGGTGCCGCAAATGTTGACAAGGTATTTGCCAACAGGCTCGAAGCGAAACATCTCGTAAAACGTTGCGGTTCCGTACACCTCGGCCGACGTAACGCCAACAAGTTCACCTAAATGCACCATGGCCTCGCGCGTGACATAACCATTTTGCTCTTGCGCAAGATGCAGCAGCGGAATGAGTGCCGACTTTGGTCGCGGATAGCGAGCAATGATCTCGAGCGCAGTTTTGATGTTGGCTTCGTTGAGACGGCTCATCTGTCGACCTCGCCAAGCACTGGGTCAACCGAAGAAATCACTGCAACAGCGTCGGCCACAAGTCCGCCACGCATCATGTGTGGCAGCGCTTGCACATTGACAAAGCTCGGTGCGCGCACGTGCATGCGATACGGAGTTGCCGAACCGTCGCTGGCGATGTAACAGCCGATCTCGCCACGTGGGCTTTCAATCGCAACATACACTTCGCCTTCTGGAACTTTGAAGCCCTCGGTGAAGATCTTGAAGTGGTGAATCAATGCTTCCATCGACTCGTCGATACGGGCGCGAGGTGGTGGAGTGACTTTTTTGTTCTGAATGCGGAAGTCGCCACCAGGCATTTTGTCGAGAATTTGACGAACGATGCGCATTGACTCACGAATTTCGGCCAAACGAATTGCATAACGATCGAACGCGTCGCCATAACTGCCCACGATCACATCGAAATCAACATCTTTGTAATTGAGGTACGGCATGTCTCGACGCAAGTCCCACGCCAAGCCAGTCGAGCGCAAGATTGGGCCAGTTGCGCCAAGCGCAATTGCTTCATCACGAGTTATCACTCCCACACCCTGCAAGCGCTCGCGCCAAATTGGCTGACCAGTCATCAATGTGTCGTACTCGTCCAATCGTGGTCCGAGCATTTCAAGAATTTCAAGCACATCATCGCGCCAACCCGCAGGCAAGTCGGCTGCAACTCCACCAGGGCGAATGAAGTTGTGGTTCATGCGCAAACCTGTGACTTTTTGGAAGAAGCGCAATACTTCTTCGCGCTCGCGCCATCCGTACAACATCATCGACACGGCACCAATGTCCATGCCGTTTGAAGCCATAAACAACAAGTGACTGCTCATGCGATTCATTTCCGACAACAACATGCGCATCCACACAGCGCGTTCAGGAATATCGCCATCGATGCCGAGCAACTTTTCGGTTGCCATTGAAAAAACGAGTTCATTGTTTAATGGCGATGCATAGTCCATGCGGGTGACGTTGGTGCCGCCCTGCATAAACGTGAGCGACTCACCAGTCTTTTCCATGCCTGTGTGCAGGTAGCCAATGATTGGCTTGCAACGCAGCACTGTTTCGCCCTTGAGTTCGAGCATCAGACGCAACACACCGTGTGTAGATGGGTGCTGTGGACCCATGTTGATGATCATCGTCTGATCTTCGCCCGGGTCATCCTCAACTTCAGCGAGCAATGCAACGTCGGCTTCGCTCATCCGCAACACTGCGCCAACCTCGCGCATTACTTCTTTGGCCGTGAGTTCGCTGCGTGAACGCAACTCTTGATTGCCTTCAAACGTTCCTGCAGAAACGACGGTGCTCAAGAGGTC
>JBIKZO010000064.1:0-10392 GCA_044354675.1 Ilumatobacteraceae bacterium
CTCGACATCGCCGAGCAGGCCGTGGCGCTGTTTGGCGACCTTGTTATCGGTGTGATGCACAACCCCGACAAGCCAAGCGGCATGTTTAGCCCTGCTGAGCGGGCAGATCTCGTGCGCCAGTCGGTCGCGCATCTTGGCAAGAAAGTCTGTGTCGAAACCTATGGCGGACTCACAGTTGAGGCGGCCAGCAAAATCGAAGCATCCTTCATTATTAAGAGTGCACGCACTGGCGGCGATTTTGAAGTAGAGCAGCAGATGGCGCAAACCAATCAAGGCGCAAGTGGTATCGAGACAATATTGCTGTTTTCGCGCCCAGAGAATTCATTTATCAGCAGTACGTATGTTCGCCAGTTTGTCGGCTTCAGCGGCACGAATGCCAAACCAATGGTTTCAGCGCCTGTGCTGAAAGCACTAATTGCCAAACAAAAACCCGGAGCAAAAAAATGAGGGCAAGAAAATGAGGGCAAGATAATGAGTCGCAATAACGGAAACGATGGATACGAAGATTTGAGTGGTGAGATTGACGCAAGTGTGCCAGTTGAGTTAGGCGACACCGAATCGATTCTTGAAGAGGTCATTCACACGATTGCATCCGCACCAAATGTGCCGCTGTCGAGCACACCACGTATTGATCGTGATCACGTTGTTGCGTTGTTGCAAGATGCTCAAGCCTGCTTGCCAGACGAAATCCGTCAGGCCCGTTGGATGCTTAAAGAGCGCCAAGACTTCATGACCAAAACTCAGCGCGAAGCCGACGAAATCGTTGAAGCAGCACGCGTGCAGGCCGAGCGAATGGTGCAGCGCACAGAAGTTGTGCGAGCAGCCGAGACACGAGCCCGCCAAGTACTCGAGGCCGCAGATGCCGACTCGCGCAGACTCAAGAACGAGACAGAAGATTTTCTCGACCGCCGTCTTGCCAGTTTCGAGATTTTGCTCGATCGTTTGACACGCACCGTTTCGCAAGGTCGGGAGCGTTTGTCGATCGTGGGCGCAGCACCTGAGCCAACTCGCAGTGGTGTCGACAGCGAAGACGTTTCGTCAAGTGGTCCAACGTTCTTTGATCAAGACGACGACCAGTACTAGTAGCAATTCGTGGCATCACCGCTACTGATCAACATCATTGAGATGACGCGGCGTGCGGGCACGCTGAAAAACATCGAGATCACTATTCCTGTTTCAACTTTTGATTTTGCCGATAAGCGACTTGATGACGCAACCGAAATCGAAATTGCGCTGCAACTCGAGAGCATCAACGGCGGAATCATCGTGCAGGGCACTGTTGCTGGCAAATCTCAACTGCTCTGCGGAAGATGTCTGCGCAATATCGAATATGCCAATGTCGCGTCGATCGACGAGATGTATCAGCGGGTGCCAGACAATCCAGATGCATATCCCATTGAGGGGGAAAGCCTCGATTTGCAGCCGATGGTGCGTGAAATGGTGCTGCTCAGCCTGCCAGATACGCCATTATGCAAGGCCGATTGCCCCGGTCTCTGCCCACAATGTGGCGCCGATTTGCAGAGTGCTCCGTGCGGTTGTCAGGCCCAAAGATTTGACGAACGGTGGGCAATTTTGGACCAATTGCGCGAAGAACTGAACTAGGTCTTGACCCGATAACCTAAGACACCGTTCAGTAAGCCAGTCCAGTAACCGAAAGCCGAGCACGCGATGCCAGTTCCAAAGAAAAAGAAATCCAAAATGAAGGGCCACAGCCACATGGCAGGCGCCTGGAAGCTTGGTGCGCCATCGCGCAGCGTGTGCCCACGTTGTTCAACTTCAAAGTTGCCACACACTGTCTGTGGAAACTGCGGTTGGTACAAGGGTCGCATCGCCGTCGACGTCGCTTAATTTATCTCGGGCAAATTTATGCTGCCCGTTGCGGTTGATGCGCTGGGCGGCGACAAAGCCCCCGCCGAAATTATTGATGGAGCAAAGCAGGCTGCTGCACTTGGCATTCCAGTTCTCCTCGTAGGTCCTGCCGATCTCGGCACGCGTTTTGACATTGGCAATTTGCCGCTGCATGTTGCCACCGAGTTCATTGACATGCACGAAGACCCAGCGTCTTCGGTGCGTACCAAAAAAGATTCAACACTTGTGCAATCCGCCGAGTTGGTACGTGATGGAAAAGCAAGCGCAATGATTTCTGCAGGCAACACTGGCGCAACGATGGCCTCGGCACTTTTGAGGATGGGCCGCATTAAGGGTGTTAAGCGTCCTGCAATTGCCACACCGATTCCTGTTCCTGGCAGCACTCACACCGTGTTGTTGGATGCCGGCGCAAACGCAGAAGTGGAAGCCGAATGGCTGACGCAATTCGCAATCATGGGTTCGGTGTATTCGCGGGTGCGATTTGGAATCGAAAAGCCACGCGTTGGCTTACTCTCAATTGGCGAAGAGCCCGGCAAAGGCGACACGCTGAGAAAAGAAGCTTTTGTGCTTTTGAGTGAATGTAGCGAGATCAACTTCATCGGCAACGTAGAGGGCCGCGATATCACCACTGACGCGGTAGATGTTGTGGTTACCGATGGATTTACTGGCAACGTTGCATTGAAGACATTGGAAGGCGCAATGCGCTCAATTGTCAAGGCGCTGTTTGGTGCCATTGGTGCGCCACAATACAAAGAACACGCTGATGCGATCATGCCTGCGCTACTCGATGTGTATTCAATTTTTGATCCAGATTCAACTGGTGGCGCGATCTTGTTGGGCGTAGATGGCGTATGCATCATCTCGCATGGCTCGTCAAGCGCACGCGCCATGCTCAACGGCATCAAAGTTGCTCAAGAGATGGTGGACAGCAACATGGTCGGACTTATCGCAGAGGCATTGCAATCAAAATGAGCAACTTGCTCGAGTCGTTGGCCGAGCGAATTGGGCATCGCTTTGCAGATGAGACGTTGCTGGCGACTGCAATGCGACATCGTTCGTGGACATCTGAAAACGATGGGTATGAATCCAATGAGCGACTTGAGTTTCTGGGCGACGCTGTGCTTGGTTGGGTAGTCGCCGACATTGTGTACCAACGTCATGCAGAGTTTCAAGAAGGCAAACTGACCGACCTGCGTAAGAGTGTTGTCAATGCCAATGCACTTGGCGCAATTGCTGCTGATCTCAATTTGGGCTCTCACTTGTTGCTGGGCAAAGGAGAAGATGCTGCGGGTGGCCGCGAAAAGACGTCGATTTTGTCTGACGCACTCGAAGCCGTGATTGGTGCTGTGTATTTGGACGCCGGTGCAGTGGTTACGCATCGAGTGGTTACGCAATTGATGTCTCATGCAATCGATAACGCCATGGGCGGCCTCGACAGACTTGATGCCAAAACTCGTCTACAAGAACTGGCTTCACGATTGTTGGAAGAGAACGTGCACTATCGAGTCACCGACGAAGGCCCAGATCACGAAAAGACTTTCTTTGCGACCGTATATGTAGGTGACCGCGAGATGGGCAACGGTGAAGGGCGTTCAAAGAAAGTTGCCGAACAATTGGCTGCAGAGATTGCCTGCGACACGTTGCATCGCGAACACGATAGTAACTAGTTTTTTGCAATGCCCGAGTTGCCCGAAGTCGAAACAGTTCGGCGTGGGATAGAGCGAATGGCAGTGGGCCGTCGCATTGCGCGAGTTGAAGTAGGTCGCGAACGAACCGTCAGGCGCACAAGTCGTGAAGCATTGATCGATGGGTTGTCGGGAACCACAATCACGCATGCTGGTCGACGCGGAAAATATTTGTTGTGTTCACTCGACTCCGGCGAACAGATGATGATTCACTTGCGCATGAGTGGGAGAGTGCTGATTGCGGATGCCGGTGCACAGAGATTGCCGCACACTCATGTGGTGTTGCATCTTGAAGCACTCGGAAATCAGCCACCATGTGAATTGTGGTTTGTTGATCCGCGCACATTTGGCGAAGTCGTTGTCTTTGATCCGGACCGTTTATCCGAACAGATGCCCGAATTGATTCGGCTCGGGGTCGATCCGATCGTTGATGAGTTCACGCCCGAAATCTTGCATCAGCGATTTGCTGGAAAGCGGGGCAATTTGAAGGGCACGCTGCTCAATCAAAGCGTGATTGCCGGTATCGGAAATATTTACGCCGACGAGATCATGCATCGTGCAGGGTTGCGCTGGAGCAGGGTGCCTGGGCGGTTATCAATGCCAACAATTGAGCGATTGCACAAGGCAATTGTCCAGATATTGGGTGACGCAGTGGCCTCGGGTGGCAGCACCTTGGACGACTCACAATATGTGGACGTGATGGGAGACGGCGGCAGTTATCAAAACGAGCATCGTGTGTATGGGCGAGCAGGCGAGATGTGTCTGACATGCAACAAGGCACGAATCTCGCGCACCACGGTTGCCGGGCGCACCACCTGTTACTGCGCGGTCTGTCAGCGCTGAAAATACCGAAAATGCTACTGAAAGCCGATTTTTCTACTATTCTCGCCGATTGACGTGTTTCTCAAATCGCTGACTCTCAAAGGCTTCAAGTCTTTTGCTGATACCACCGTGATGGAGCTCGAACCGGGTGTCACCGTAGTGGTGGGGCCAAACGGCTCGGGCAAGTCCAACGTGGTTGATGCCATTGCGTGGGTGCTCGGCGCCCAGGCACCGTCGTCGGTGCGCAGCCAAAAGATGGATGACGTAATTTTTGCGGGCACTTCCAAGCGCCCAGCACTCGGTCGTGCAGAAGTCATGCTGACCATTGACAACTCGGCTGGCTTGTTGCCAATTGAGTTCACCGAAGTGACCGTCAGTCGTGTGCTCTTTCGCAGCGGCGAAAGCGAATATGCAATCAATGGTGTTGAGTGTCGTTTGCTCGACGTACAAGAACTACTTTCTGACGCCGGCGTTGGTCGTCAACAGCACGTAATCGTCAGCCAAGGACAAATCGATGCCGTGCTCAATGCACGTCCTGAAGATCGACGTGGAATTATTGAAGAAGCAGCCGGCGTGCTCAAGCACCGCAAGCGAAAAGAAAAAGCAGAACGTCGTCTTGAAGGAACTGAAGCCAACTTGATGCGCGCGCAAGACTTGTTGCGTGAAGTGCGTCGCAACTTGCGCCCACTCGAGCGCCAAGCAGAGTCGGCACGCAGACACGGCGCACTCATCGGTGAGATGCGTTCGCTGCAAATGTTTCTTGCCGGTCGCGAGTTGCAAAGTTTTCAAGCCCGGTTAACCAATCTGGCTAACGACAAGCTGGCAGGCGAGGAAGCCGAGCGGGGGTTGCGCGCAAAACTGTCGTCATTGGACACGGCTGTCATGGCTGCAGAAGCACAGTTGTCTGCTCGCGGAGACTCAGGGGTCAACGACGAACTCGTGCGCATCGAGCAATTGCGCGGTCGGGCGCGTGGACTACTTGCAGTGCTGGCCGAGCGACGTCGTTCGGTCGAGCGCGACCGAGGCCAGTTGATGGACTCTGGTGTTATCGCAACGCTCGAAGCCGATGCCGCAAACCTGCGCAGCGACTTGGCCAAGGTTGCAGAGCAAATTGCAGCAGTTGAGGCTGTCAGTGCGACTGGCGCAACCGATCAGGGCAGCACACTCGAAGAAGCACAAGTTGCTTCGCAAAAAGTTGCCGAGTTGTCGGCTCGTGTGCGCGGACTCAACGAAGACATCGATCGACTACGCAACATCGTTGCTACCGATGCACGCAATGAAACCGAATTAGCGCAGCGCCTCGTAGATGCTGATGCCGCTCGTGTTGCTGCAGAGTCTGCAGTTGATAGTGCGATGTCATTGTTTTCGACAGCACAATCTGATGCTTCAACATCGGCATCGCGTGCAGAGTCATTGCAACTCACACTGGATGCCAACGGCACAAGTGCTGCAGCATTGCGCGACATCGACGGAACTCTTGGCGCATTGAGCGGCATGATCGACATCGATTCCGAACGTCGTGTTGCTGTGCAGGTTGCACTCGGCGATGCACTATCGGCTGTAGTGGCTCAAAACGTTGACGCGGCACGCCGCGCACTGCAAGAGTTGCGCCAAACCGGTGCAGTGGGTGCTGTGCTGGCGCTCAATGCCATTACAACAGTGCCAAGCACGCCACTGATCAACAACGGCACAAGCCTGCGTTCACATGTGCGTGCAAAGGCGGGAGCACACGAAACGCAAGTAAATCGCCTGCTCGATGTGTTGTTGTCGCGAGTGGTGTTCGTTCAGTCGTGGGCTGATGCGGTCGAGGCTGCACTTGCACACCCTGAAGCGGTAGTCATCACCGGTGACGGCGACCGATTTGCGTCCTCCGGTATGCGTGTTGGCACCAGCAATGTCACTGCGTCGGCACTTGAAGAAGCTCATCGTCGTGCCGAGCGTGCCAAGGAAGCGCTTGGACGAGCGGAATCTGATTTGGCAACTGCGCGTACTCGCATGGCTCAAGCACGCGATACTCATGCCACAGCACTGACATTGCTCGAGCGTCATCGCTCTACTGCAACTGAGACAAATGCACGCCTGTCGTTTGCTTACGACTCGTTGCGTTCGGTGCAAGCCGAACTGCAGGGTTTGTTGTCGGTATTGCGCAACGATCTTGAAGTCAAGTCGGCAGGCTTGCAGGAGCGACGTCAATTCTTGCAGTCACGCCTTAGCGACGTTGAGGCACGACTCAATGCCGACGTCGAAGCTCGTAATGCGGCAGCCGAGCGCCGCAACAAAATAGAAATTGGTCTGAGCGCACTTGTGCGTCTGAGCGCGCTGGTCGAAAAACATTCGGCAACACTGGATGCGCGTCAAGCAGAACTGCAAGAGATTCGCCGTCGCCAAAGTGACGAAGTACGTGCAATTTCGCAGCGCTTGGACGAGGCTCGCAAAGACCGCACATCAAACGAACAGTTGTTGGAAGAGCGTCGTGAGCGCAATCGTCGCGTAGAGGTCGAAGAAGCCGAAGTGCGTATGCGTCTTGAAGCAACAATCGAAGCCTTGCGTCGTGACCACTCGGTTGAACCGCAAGCAGCAATTGACACGCCTCAGCCAGAGTTGCCAGAAGGCACCTCGCCGATTGCTCGCGTGCGTGAACTCGAGCGCGAGTTGCGCCTGATGGGCCCAATTAATCCACTGGCACTTGAAGAGTTTGACGAATTGCAAAAGCGACACACGTTCTTGGAAGAGCAATTGGAAGACGTGAAGAACACTCGTCGCGAGTTGATCAAAGTAATCAAGCAAGTTGACATGGAAATTCAGTCCACGTTTGCTTCGGCATTTGCCGACGTGCGCGATAACTTCGAAAAACTCTTTTCAATGTTGTTTCCAGGCGGCCAGGGCAAGTTGCTGCTCACTTCGCCAGATGATCTGCTCAACACCGGCATCGAAGTTGAGGCCAAACCAAGCGGCAAGAATGTCAAGAAACTCTCGTTGCTTTCGGGTGGAGAGCGTTCACTCACTGCACTTGCATTTTTGTTTGCCGTCTTCCGCAGTCGCCCTTCACCGTTTTATGTAATGGACGAAGTGGAGGCCGCATTGGATGACGTCAACTTGCATAGGTTCTTGAGCCTGATTCACGAATTCCGTCAAGAGGCTCAATTGCTTATTGTGAGTCACCAAAAGCGCACGATGGAGGCGGGAGACTGCTTGCTCGGCGTCACAATGCAGCCAGGTGGCTCTTCGCGAATCATTGTTGAGCGCGCTGCTGCCGCTGCTTCGTAATTGGTTTTTGCGCATAGCGTGAGGAATTGATGGATAACTCTTCGCTCTCAATGATTTTCTTGTTACTGGCTCTTGCCGGTTTGGTGTTTGGCATTGGGGTTGTGGCGATCAGTCGTCGCAAGGCCCGTGCGGTGCCGCAGATTCAACGCGCCGCTCCTGTAGCGCCTGTTGTGGCTGCTGCCGCAGAAGTAGTAGCAGAAGTTACTGAAGTTGTTGAAGCAGCCCCACTATCAGTGCGTGACAGGTTGGCCAAAGCTCGCAGTTCGCTCAGCGGTGCGGTTGGCTCGGTGCTTGGTCGCAGTGACATCAACGATGCAACCTGGCTTGAGCTTGAAGAAGCGTTGTTGCGAGCCGACGTGGGTGTGCGAGTAGCGCAAAGTTTGTTGGGTGCGCTGCAAACACGCGTCAAAGCCAAAGAGATCACCACGCCCGCACAACTCATCGATGCGTTGCGCAGCAACATGTCGTCGCAATTAGTTGGCACAAGTCGTGATCTCAATTTTGATGCAAATGTGGATGGTCCAAATATTTGGCTGATGGTTGGCGTCAATGGTGCAGGCAAGACAACAAGTCTTGGCAAGATTGCGGCTCAACAGATTGCGCTTGGTCGCACAGTATTGATGGCAGCAGGTGACACGTTTCGGGCTGCAGCAGGCGAGCAGTTGTCCACATGGGCTGAGCGTTCTGGTGCTCAGATCGTGCGCGGTGCAGAGGGCGGAGATCCTTCATCGGTAATTTTTGATGGAGTGCAAAGCGCACACTCGCGCAACATCGATTTGGTGCTTGCCGACACTGCGGGAAGATTGCAGAGCAATACCAATCTGATGGAAGAGTTGCGCAAGGTTCGTCGAGTTGCCGAAAAGGGTGCTGGCAAAGTGACCGAAGTGCTGCTGGTGATCGATGCGACAACTGGTCAAAATGGTTTGCAGCAGGCGCGACAATTTACCGAGGCAACGCAGGTAACCGGAGTTGTGCTGACCAAACTTGATGGGTCTGCAAAGGGTGGCATTGTGTTCGCTATCGAAACTGAACTAGGAATTCCAGTCAAGCTTGTGGGCCTTGGTGAAACAATTGACGACTTAGTTCTGTTTAATCCAACCGAATTTATTGACGCGCTCTTTGAGTAGCCTTTCTCGCACTCATGTTTGACAATCTCTCTGATCGTTTAGGCGGCGTATTTAAGCGACTGCGCGGCAAGGGCAGGCTGACGCAGGCCGATGTGGACGAAGTGATGGGCGAGATTCGCACCGCACTCCTCGAAGCAGACGTCAATGTCGGCGTCGTGCGCAATGTTGTCGAGCGCATTCGTGTGCAGGCAGTAGGTACTCAGGTTTCCGAAGCACTCGATCCTGGTCAACAAATCATCAAGATTGTCAACGCCGAACTCATTGCAATGCTTGGTGGCGAGACATTAAAGATTACGTACGCATCGCACCCGCCAACGGTCGTGCTCATGGCTGGTTTGCAGGGCTCTGGCAAAACGACGAGCGCAGCCAAGTTGGCAGCATGGTTTAGGTCGCAAGGTCGCAACCCGCTGTTGGTTGGCGCCGACTTGCAACGCCCTGCAGCAGTCGAACAATTGCGGGTGCTCGGTGCACAAATAGGTGTTCCAGTTTTTTCAATCGCTGGTGATCCGGTTGCTACCGCCGCTGCTGGTTTGGCCGAAGCGCAACGCCTTGGCCGCGATGTTTTAATTGTTGACACAGCAGGACGCTTGGCGATCGACACCGAGATGATGCAGCAAGTTGCAGACATCTCCAAAGTTGTTTCACCTCACTACACATTCTTGGTATTCGACGCAATGACTGGTCAAGATGCGGTCACGGTTGCAAAAGCATTTGATGAAACACTGGCGATTTCTGGCGTCATTTTGTCAAAGCTGGACGGTGATGCACGCGGTGGTGCTGCGCTGTCGGTCAAAGAAGTAATCGGTAAGCCAATCGCGTTTGCCGCAACAGGCGAAAAGATTGATGCGTTTGAACAGTTCCATCCAGATCGCATGGCCAGCCGAATTCTTGGCATGGGCGATGTGCTCACGCTGATTGAACAAGCCGAAAAAGTATTTGAAAAAGATCAGGCCGAAGCAACAGCCGCAAAGTTGATGGACGGCGAATTTACTCTCGACGATTTCCTAGATCAGTTGCAACAGCTCAAGAAAATGGGGTCGTTGTCAAGCGTGATGGGCATGTTGCCAGGGTTGCCAAAAGAAGCAAAGGACGCGCAGATCTCTGACGACATGGTCAAAGTGACTGAAGCAATTATTCGTTCAATGACTCCTGAAGAGCGACGCAAACCCGAGATCATCAACGGCTCTAGGCGCACGCGAATTGCGAAGGGTTCTGGCACCCCAGTCTCGGATGTAAACAAACTCGTCAAGCAGTTCTCTGAAATGCAAAAAATGATGAAGCGCCTTGGTGGTGGAAGCGGCGGTGCCGGCGGAAAAGGCAAGAAGGGCGGCGGTCGAGGTGGCCTGGGGGCGATGTTCGGAGGTGCCCCCGGCGGTGTCCCTGGTGGTCTCCCGTCAGGCGATATCGATTTGGCTGCGGCGTTGGGCTCACGCCTTCCGCCCCGATAGCCTGCAGGTCATGTCAGTAAAGCTTCGCCTCACACGAGTGGGCAAAACCAAGCAACCGCATTACCGCATCGTTGCTGCCGATACCCGTTCTGCCCGCGATGGTCGCTTCCTCGAAATCGTTGGCAACTATCACCCACAGTCCGAGCCATCCGCTCTGACAGTTGACAATGCAAA
>JBIKZO010000137.1:0-3365 GCA_044354675.1 Ilumatobacteraceae bacterium
GCCCGTGCTCAGTTGCGTGAGAGTCTGTTGTTGCAGTCGTAGTCATGGTTATGCCGGAATCAAATAGATAAGGGTGAAGATGATGATCCACACGATGTCAACAAAGTGCCAATACAGACCGATCATTTCAACGGTTTCTGCACGGCTACCCGGCACCTTGTTGTTCTTGAGCATGCCTCGCAGCGCCAACAACATGATGAGTCCAACGGTTACGTGCACGCCGTGAAACCCTGTGAGCACATAAAAGCTTGAGCTAAAGAGGCTGGTAGAAAAACCCATGCCCTCGTTGTAAAACGCGGTGAATTCGTACACCTGGCCGCCAACAAATGTTGCACCCAACAGTGCAGTGATCACAAGCCACAAGTTGGTCGATTTGTCATCTCGTTTGTGTGCTGAAGACACAGCCAGCACCATGGTGAGTGAGCTCATCAACAACACAAAACTGCTGACCGAAGTAAACGGAATGTCGAATACTTGTGCTGGTCGTGGTCCAGTGCCTACGCGACCGCGATACAGCATGTATGTAGAAATAAGTCCGCCGAACAAGAGACACTCTGTGCCCAAGAACAACCACATTCCCAATTTGACATTGGACAAACCGGTTGATGTGTGCGCTGCATCTTCGTGCGTGTCGTTTGCTGTAGCTAAATTATCCAACGTGAACCACATCCTTTGATGTATTGCCCGACGAAGGTGGGTCAAAGTCGGTATCGGGAGCAGTGCTTGGCTCAAGTGCCCAACCAAATGCGCTGAACAAAATGATGACTCCACCAAAAATCGCTAATGGCACCGAGTAAATAGCACCCAGCGCGGTAACGGGCAGACCAAATGCAAGAACGATTGGCCAATACGACGGTGATGGCATGTGAATGTGCGCATCAGCATTATCTTCAAGCTGCTTCAGCACTTCTTCGGCGGTTGCTATCTGCTGCATCTGACCGTTTGCGTCTTCGGCGTATTTGCGGTGGAAGAACTCGTCGAGGTGACGCACAGTTGGAATCGAATCAAAGTTGTGTTCTTTTGGTGGGTTGCTTGTCATCCACTCGAGGCTGCGTGCACCCCATGGGTCAAGCGGTGCAACCTTGCCGCTGCGTGCGGTGATGAAGACGTTGACGAGGAAGAAGAAAACACCGATCACCAATACGAGTGACCCAATTGAAGCGATGAGGTTCCAAAAAGCGAGATTGAAGAAGCCTTCGCCCGCGCGATTTTCTGTCCACTGGTACATACGGCGTGGTTGACCCTGTAGACCCAAAATGTGCATTGGACCAAACGTCATGTTCAAGCCGATCACCATGAACCAGAAGTTCCATGACCCAAGTTTTTCGTTGAGCATCTTGCCAAACATTTTTGGCCACCAGTAGTAGAAGCCGGAGAACAATCCGAGCACTGCTCCACCGAACAACACATAATGGAAGTGAGCAACGATGTAATACGTATCGGTTTGCTGAGTGTCAGATGGTGCAACTGAGTGCGTTACGCCAGACAAACCGCCGATGGTAAACAGAACGATCAAACCGATTGCAAACTTCATTGCAGTTGTAAACCAAAGCTTGCCGCCCCACAACGTGAGCGTCCAGTTAACGATCTTGACGCCCGTAGGTACTGCAATCGCCATTGTCGAGATCGAGAACACTGCAACCGACACTGGCCCGAGGCCCGAGGCGAACATGTGGTGAGCCCAAACTCCCCAACCAACGAATCCAATCGCTGCACCCGAGAACACCACGAACGGATAACCGAACAATGGCTTGCGTGAAAATACTGGAAGAACTTCAGAGATGATTCCGAAGCTAGGCAAGATGAGGATATACACCTCTGGATGACCGAAAATCCAGAACAAGTGCTGCCACAACAGTGGGTCGGCACCAGAGGCAACGTCGAAGAAAGTTGCGCCATAGTTGCGTTGAAACGAAAGCAGGAATAATGCGACGGTGATAACTGGAACCGCGAATGCCAACAAGAACTGCACAACTAGCGACATCCACGTGAAGATCGGCATGCGCATGAGCTTCATGCCAGGTGCACGCATATTGAGCACTGTCACAATCAAGTTGATTGCACCAGCAAGTGAAGCAATACCGGTTATCTGAAGTCCAAGTGCCCAGAAGTCGACGCCGTGCCCCGGCGAAAAGATCGGACCAGAGTTTGGCGCATACATAAACCAACCACCGTCAGCGGCGCCACCCAAAAACCACGACAGGTTGATAAATAATCCGCCGAATAGCAAAGCCCAAAAACTGAAGGCATTGATACGTGGGAATGCAACGTCTCGCGCACCGATTTGCAATGGAATGAAGTAGTTAGCAAAACCTGCAGTCATTGGCATCACGAAGAGAAACACCATCGTCGTGGCATGCATTGTGAACATTTGGTTGTACAAGTCGGCATTGAGGATCTTGCCATTTGGAAGAGCAAGTTGCAGACGAATCAAAACAGCTTCAAGACCGCCGACCAAAAAGAAGAACATGGCTGTTGCCATGTACATGATGCCGAGCTTTTTGTGATCAACAGTAAATACCCACTCGCGCCAGCCCTTTGTGGCAACTGGGCGCTTAAGTGCACCCATGGCCGATGTCGGCGTGGCAAAGCTTTCAATATTGGCCATGAGATTCTCCGATTACTTCAGCGTGAGCAGGTAGGCGACGAGTTTTTCGATATCAGATTCGCTCAAACCGAGGTTTGGCATTCCGCGATATTTGCCACCAGTATCGGCAAGCAGTGCTGGATTGGCGTACATCGGTTTTACTTCTGGTGCGTTGCGCAACCAGCCACGCAGGTCAGTTTGATTGAGGCATGATTCGTCGACACCTGCGAGATACTTCGCGCCAAAAGTCGCTGATTCAGACTTCCAAACATCTGTGCGACATTCTGGTGTGAGCAAGTCAAACATTGCGCCAGCAAACGTGTTGCGGCTCATGAGATGCGAAAGGTTTGGTGCTGCACCCGACCACACGTTTTCGTCTGGGGCTGCGATCACTGCAGTGCCGTCTTCACGAGTAAGACCATTGACTTGGTGGCAACGTGAGCACTGATTAAGAAACACGGTCTCACCCTCTTTTGCAAGTGTGCTCTCAGCAGGTGCTGCATACGCCTTGAGTTGATTAGCCACCCACTTTGCAAAGTCTTCTTTGCTTAAGGCAACTGCTTCCATGCGCATGTTTGCATGTGACAAACCGCAGAACTCTGTGCACTGACCCGCGTAAATACCTGGCTCATCAGCCTCAATGCGGTTGAGGGTAATTCGACCAGGTACTGCATCACGCTTGCCGTTGAGAGCAGGAATCCAATATGAGTGAATGACGTCGCGACTTGTTTCGCGCAACAACACTTTGGTGCCAACCGGAATGACTAGCTGGCCAGAA
>JBIKZO010000065.1:0-9847 GCA_044354675.1 Ilumatobacteraceae bacterium
CGGGTGGCATCAAGCGAAGCAAAAGCATTTCTTGCAAACATTCAAGTTGATGACTCGGTGAATGCCCCCGGCAGTGGCCCTGTACTTATCGGTGCCATTCCATTTAATTCTCAACAGCCATACGATCTCGTTCTTCCAAAGCTCCTGGTCTGCAAGTCTGATGACGGTCGTTGTTGGGTAACCACAATTCAAGATACTGAGCTCGACAAATCAGGATCAATTGATTTGGATCTCAGCCCAGTACACGCCCCGAACGCAACATCGTCGTCGTACACCGTCACCCCAGGAGTCGACATCGAGACATATCTGCAGGCAGTAACTGCCGCTCGTGACGCTGTACGCAGTGGCGCCATCACCAAAGCGGTCATCGCGCGCGACGTATTTGTTACGAGTAGTCAACCAATTGATATCCACTCCGTCCTGCTTCGGCTTCGCAACTCTTTTGGCTCGAGTTATCAATTCTCTGTGGATGGATTCGTTGGTGCGTCACCTGAACTGCTCGTCTCAATAGTTGACGGAGAAGTTTCAAGCCACCCATTGGCTGGCACCGCACCGCGCACGGGCGACCCAACCACAGATGCGCAGCTAGCGACTTCACTGCTTTCGTCGACAAAGAACCAAATCGAACATCGCATCGTCATCGATGCAGTGCATGACACATTGCTGCCATGGTGTTCGTACCTCGACTGGGAGCCAGAGGCAAGCATTGTTGCAGTCGCCAATGTGCAGCATCTCGGCACGCACATGTTGGGAAGACTTTCCGAACCATTTCTTCACGTGCTCGATGCCGTATATGCGCTCTCGCCTACTCCCGCACTCGGCGGTTTCCCTCGCGACAAAGCCCTCAAACTCATTGCCGATGTTGAAGGCATGTCTCGCGGACGTTATGGCGGAGCGGTTGGCTGGTTTGACGCCCAAGGCAACGGAGTTTGGGCTGTGGCTATTCGTTGCGCCGAGTATTCAAACAACAACATGACCGCTCGATTGTTTGCTGGCGGCGGAATTGTTGCCGACAGTGAACCACTTGCAGAACTTGCAGAAACCCAAGCGAAGTTGCAAGCCATGCTTGCAGCAATTATTCGGCCTTAAGAGCCTTGGCTACAGCGGCATAGACCGCATCATGATCGGCAACATTTTGTTGGCGGTCAGTATTGACAATGATCACGCGCGACCCATTTTGAGCAAGTGCGCTCTTCAATTGAGCAACCGTCTTTACCGTTGTGTTAGGTAGTCCATGTGCTTGCACCAATTGACCAATATCTACATTGTGCGGGGTGCCAAATAGTTGCTCAAATCTTTGTGGATCCAAAGTGGTCGCTTGAGGCAAGAAGCTGAATATCCCGCCACCCTTGTTGTCTACAACCACAATCTTGAGATCAACTTCGCGCTGCATCAAGTTGAGCAAACCATTCGTATCGTGCAACAGCGCAATATCGCCAATCAATAGCGCAGTGAATTTGCCACTTTCCGCTGCAACCCCAGCTGCCGTTGATACCACGCCATCAATGCCATTAACACCGCGGTTTGCAAGCACGCGTACACCACCGCGTGGAGCACTAAACCATTCCACATCGCGCACCGGCATGCTCGAAGACAGCACCAGGTTTGAATCCTGGGGCATTGCTTCCACGAGCGCTCTCGCCACCAAGGGTTCCGTCAATTCACTCGAGTCGTTCCACATCGAGGCAAGAGTCGAACTGCATGTTGCTTGCATTTTTGTCCACCTTGTCACCCACGAGGTTGCAGGCTTCTGTTGCACAAGCGCATTCAGGCTTTCACACACGTGAGATGCTTTTGCCACAACATGCTCAACGACAATTTTGTCTGGATCAATGAGTTGCCGTGTTTCACTCACAGCCACATAAGTGCACTTGCTCTCTCGCAACCAGGTGTTTACAACCTTCGAAACAGGAGGATCGCCAAAACGCAACACCACCAGCGGACTATACGTAGCAGCCGTCTCGGAATCACGCAACAAGATGTCTGCGTTACTTATAACCGTGGCACCACAGGCATCACCAACATCAACTCGACACCCACTGCGACTGTCGGCAAAAACTGGCCATTGCAAACGATGGGCTAGTTCCAACACCATTTGCGGATTGTCGATGCCATTGCCCGCAACTATGACCCCCTTTTCCCCGACGCACATTGCAGGCAATCTCTCCAGAATGTCTTGTGAAATTGTTTGTGGATCATCAAATGCATTTCTAACTTGCGATGCTATGACTGCAGGCAGTGCCTCGGCAACGCCAACGAGCGGTTCCCTAAAAGGCAAATTGAGGTGCACCGGACCCGCATCTGTCCGTATCGCTGCACTCAACACTTCTTGAGCCAACTTGCGCCAGTTGTCTCGCCGTGTGTCGTCTGCAACGCCCGCATCGACGAACAGTCGCGCAGACGCGCCGTACAGATTTTGTTGATCAATTGTTTGAGCAGCACCAACACCCTGCAACTCGGGTGGTCGATCGGCGGTGCACACCAGCATCGGCACTGATGCATAATTCGCTTCCACAACTGCAGCATGAAATTCGACTGCTGCAGTACCGGACGTGCACAACAGTATTGCAGGCATCGCTCTGCCACTCTGGCTCGACAATCCAATCCCCAGCGCAGCGAACGATGCCGATCGCTCATCGTGAAACACATGCAACTGCAACTCACTTCGGGTGGCTATCGCCAAAGCCATCGGGGTGCTTCTCGAGCCCGGTGCAACCACCGCATGCTCAACCCCGCAGCGAATCCACTCGTCCACGAGCGTGGCGCAAAAGGTCGCCGTGATTGCAGAACTACTCGTCATCCCCTCTATCGTGGCACCTATGCGCGTTGAAATCTTCTCTGACGTGGTTTGCCCGTGGTGTTACATCGGAAAACGCAGACTGGATACGGCAGTGGCCAACCTGCGAGCCCGAGGGGTGGAGGTCGACCTTGACATCTCCTACAAGCCATATCAGTTAGACCCCACAGCCCCCATTGGGCAGTCCACACCGGTTGCCGATGCCTACGCAAAGAAGTTTGGAGGTGCCGATAAGGCCCAACAGATTCTTGCGCATGTGACAAACATCGCTGCTCAGGACGGCATCGTCTTCAACATGGATATTGCACTGCGCGCAAACACCCTGATGGCCCATCGACTTCTTGTCATGGCTGAGCGCGATTATGGCAACGAAGTGCAGGCAAAACTCAAAGAGCGAATCATGCAGTCGTATTTCACCGATGGTGACGACATCGCAAATGTAGAAGTACTTTCAAAGTGCGCAAGACAAGTTGGCATACCCCATGTCACCGCAATGCAGTTTTTGCTCAGCGACGAATGCGTTGACGACGTACAGGAGTCGTTGCAGGTGGCGGCAGAAAATGGCATTACTGCGGTGCCTACGTTTATCTTCAATGATCAATGGTCTGTGCCTGGCGCACAAGACGTAGAAATGTTTGAGCGAGTAATTCAACGCCTCAGTGAACGCAAAGAGTCATGACGCTCGCGCACGACCAACTGGCGAGCCAAAGCGCCGCACAGAAGATCACGTTGCTCCACGGATTTACACAAACTCGGCGCTCGATGCATGGTCTCGTCTCTGAGATGAGCGCTTTGTCAACACAGTTTTCGGCAATGGCAGTTGATGCGCCACTACATGGCGAGTCGCAGCACATTGCAACAGATGTGTCTGGTGCCGCCGATGCATTAGTTGAAACATGCGGTCAAGCGATCTACCTGGGTTACAGCATGGGCGCTCGCATCTGTCTTCATGCCGCTCTTCAACACCCCACACAAGTTCAAGGTCTCGTACTCATCAGTGGTACTGCTGGCATTATCGATCCGACACAACGTCAACACCGCCAAGAAGCTGACAATGATCTTGCCGACCACATTGAACAAGTTGGTACTCAACAGTTCATTGCCGAATGGCTTGCAAAGCCCATGTTTGCATTGCTCCCCGACAACCCGCAGGACATCGCCGAGCGCTGCACAAATTCGGCGACATCTCTTGCCACCAGTTTGCGCATGTGCGGCACGGGTACGCAAAAAAGTTTGTGGGATATATTGCCAACACTCTCCATGCCCGTACTGCTCATCGCAGGCGCACATGATGAGGCGTTTTGCCAACATGCACGCCGTATGCACGAACTTATTGGCTCAAACGCGACCCTTCGCATCGTTCAGGATGCCGGCCATAGCGTTCATCTTGAGCAGCCACAAACAACAGCACAGATCGTGTGCAAGTGGCTCGCAACCCTTTAGAGCAACAACCCCAATGACAACAACAACCCGGTTGCCATTTGTGTTTTTCCGGTAACTGCCAATACTGCAATAAGTTCGCGTCCTCTCGCGCCACTTCGCACGGTCCGAATTGCAGGCACAGCGACCACGAGCCCCAACAGTCCAACGATTGCTCCGCGTCGAGACAATGCACACAGCACAATCGCTGCGCCACACGCCACAAACAACAGGTTGTATAAAGAACGAGTTTTCTTGTCCCCTAGTCGCACAGCCAGAGTTACTTTGTCAACTTCGGTGTCGCCAGGTATGTCACGCAAATTGTTGATTACGAGTAACGCAACTGCCAGACAACCCACTGCTACAGCAGCGTAAACGCAAAACAGTGTGATGTGTTGAGTGACAGCAAACATCGTTCCGCACGTGGCAACTAATCCAAAAAACACAAATACAAAAAGTTCTCCAAGCCCCATGTAGCCATAAGGTTTTGGTCCTCCTGTATAAAGCCATCCTGCGCCGATGCATGCCACACCAACAACAACCAACCACAACGAAGTTGCAAGTGCGATGAGTAATCCAGCTACTGCTGCTACACCGAATGCAATGAATGCAGCACGCTTAACAACTTCTGGCGCAACAAGACCTGAACCAACTAAGCGCAATGGCCCAACTCGATTTTCATCAGCGCCACGCACACCATCCGAATAGTCGTTTGCATAATTGACACCAACCTGCAATGCAAGACTGACCACCAAAGCCAACAGCGCAAACGTCCATCTCTTGGTGCCAGCACCTTCAAATGCTCCAGCACATGCACTTCCCACCATCACGGGCATAATCGCCGCAGGCAACGTGCGCAATCGGGCTCCGAGAATCCATACCTGTACACCAGTGGGTTGCGCATTTGTCATAACACCAGTGTTCCATGCTTGTCATCGGCAACAGATGACCCTTTAGTCAACCGCCCTATCCTGTTGTAATGGCTCGTCTCATTGCTCTTGACATGCCAGCCAGTAAAACGTTTGTCGATCTGGTGCAGCGCGCGTGGTCCAATGGCGACGCCGTTTTGCCCATTGATCAACGTCTTCCATCGGCTGGAAAAAAGAGGCTTCTAGATGCAATGGCACCTTCAGAAATCATCGATGCCAGTTTCGCTTCTTCATCATTGCCAAATGGTCGCCCGATGCAGGACGGTGACGCTTTGGTTATCGCATCGAGCGGTTCAACAGGCTCTCCAAAGGGCATCATCCACACTCATTCGTCAATACTCTCTGGCGCACAGGCAAGCACCTCACGGCTTCAACTCAGCGCAAGCGATCACTGGCTTGTCTGTATTCCAGTTTCCCACGTTGGTGGCTTTTCGGTCGTAGCTCGCGCTCTCCACACAGGCGCTGCACTCACTCTTCATCCGGCCTTTGATGCGACAGCCGTACAAGAAGCAGCAAAGAATGGAGCAACTCATACTTCCTTAGTGGCGACTGCACTTTCACGCATTGACACTTCCCTATTCAAAAGTATCTTGCTTGGTGGAAGTAGTGCTCCTGCTAATTTGCCAAGCAATGTGATCACAACCTATGGAATGACCGAAACTGGCGGTGGTGTTGTGTATAACGGAGAGCCACTCGACAATGTCGAGATCAAGATCGTTGACGGCGAAATTTTCCTTCGATGCCCAATGCTGATGCGCGCATATCGTGATAATCAAAGCATTCCAATAGAAGACGGCTGGTACGCAACTGGCGATTTAGGCGAGATCCTCGACGACGGCAAGTTGTCTGTTCAAGGAAGGCAAACAGACTTGATTATTACTGGAGGCGAGAATGTGTGGCCTTCAGTGGTCGAGAATTCTCTTGCTTCGCATCCAATCGTCAATCAAGTTGTTGTGCGCGGCATGCCAGACACAACCTGGGGTCAGCGGGTCGTTGCCTACGTTGTGCTCAATGATTCGGCTCAGACATCAGAAGCGAAGTTGTTGTCCGATTTTCGCGATCATGTCAAACAAACTCTTCCCGCATTTTGTGCACCGCAACAGATACTTGTTCTTGCCGAGATTCCGCGAACGAGTCTCGGCAAAGTTGACGTGCAAGCGTTACCATCCACATAATGTCGCGCACATCAGAACGTTTGCCGTCTAACTATTGGCGCCAATTTGTTGCGACTTCTATCTCAAATGTGGGCGACGGAATGGAGCATGCTGCGGCTCCGCTCTTAGCACTCTCTCTCACAAGTGATCCCCGCCTCATCGCAGGTGTCTCGTTTGCTACAGGATTACCTTGGTTAGTGCTCACACTTCCTGCAGGTGTTTACATTGACAGGTTTAATCGAAAGCACTTGATGGTCGCGGTGAATGCAATACGAACTGTGCTGTATTCGATCATCGCCTACAGCGCTTGGCAAGGCTCACTCACCATCTGGTCATTTATGATCATTCTGCTTGGGGTTGGCTGCTGCGAAGTAATTTTTGACATGTCAGCACAGGCATTTCTGCCTGCCATTGTTCCTCCTGAATTACTTGAGAAAGCAAACGGTCGCCTCTACACAGCAGAAGTAATCGCTAATAGCTTCGTCGGACTTCCACTTGGTGCTTGGGCCTTTGTCGCCGCAGTTGGTATTCCTTTTGGAGCCAATGCGGCATCATTCGCGTTGGCTGCAGTGCTGGTTTCCACAATCAAGTTGCCCTCACCAGATCATCCGGCTGATCCAGTGCAACGGCAGTCTTTCAAAGCTGACCTGGTTGAAGGAATCAAATGGCTTTGGGCAAACAAGCTCATTCGCACACTTGCAATCATGCTCGGCATCACCAACATGGCAACGATGTTTGGTGATGCAATTTTTGTTAAATACGCAGCCGACGAACTCGGCGTGACTGGTCGTGGTTATGGGTTGCTTCTGTCACTGATGGCCATCGGTTCGATAGTTGGCGGGTTCGTTGGAGACCGCATCGCCAAACGTCTAGGCGCTCCACTCGCGATGGTCGCATCGTTCGCTGTGTTCAGCACAGTTGGTCTCATTTATTACTTCATGCCCCACATTTGGTCTGTGGCAATTGCCGTTGCCGTAATGGGGCTCGCAGGAACCACGTGGAATATTGTCACCGTCTCGCTTCGTCAGCGAATCATCCCACCAGAGCTTTTTGGACGTGTAAACAGTGTCTATCGACTTATCGGAACAGGATCGATCTCCCTTGGCGCACTAATTGGTGGGCAAATTGCTTACAGCAGTGGGCTACGTTCGCCGTACCTCGCATCAGTTTTCGTAGGTTGTATTGCGCTCGCCATAGGAGGACCAATTCTTTATCGTTTGGCGAACAACTACATACCGCCAGAAGAAACTCCTGCGCCGCCATCAATCAGATAGGTTTCGCCAGTCATCCAACTTGCAAGATCTGACGCCAAAAATGTTGCAAGGTTTGCAATGTCTTGAGGCACTCCCAGTCGTTTTGTGGGCAGACGCTTTGCCAATGCGTCACCAAAATTATCAACCAACATTTGTGCAAAATCGGTTTGCACTAATCCAGGCGCAATACCCACCACTCGAGTAAGGCCAAGTTCGCCAGCGAGTTGCTTTGTCAAATGGATAAGGGCTGCCTTTGTCAGGTTGTAAACACCAAGGTTTCCTTCGGCTCGCAATCCGCCAACAGATGCAATGTTGATGATTACTCCGGGGTGATCAATCATCCAGGCTTCCCAAACTGCCTGACACCAAAACAAGGGACCGCGGAGGTTGACCT
The DNA here is from genome assembly GCA_044354675.1 of Ilumatobacteraceae bacterium. Lineage (GTDB taxonomy): Bacteria > Actinomycetota > Acidimicrobiia > Acidimicrobiales > Ilumatobacteraceae > UBA3006. The sequence continues at coordinate 7,947 of JBIKZO010000065.1, forward strand.
GAAATGTTTTGTCATATCGTGCTGGGTCAATGCCCAATGTTGGGCCCGCATATGGATTGGTTGCTGCGTTATTGACGAAAATATCGATCTTGCCGAACTTTTTGATCGTCGCAGCAACACATGCCTGCGCTGTTTCAATATCGCCAGCGTTGCCAGCGAAAATTGCTGTGTCTCCACCAATTTCATCTGCCGCTGAGCGCAATACGTCTTCCTTGCGCGACATCAGCATTACTTTGGCGCCAGCCTCAACATATGACTTCGCTATTGCTTTACCAATACCGCGCGATGCACCCGTTACCAGCGCAACTTTGCCTTCTAGTGATATTTCCATGACGGCGACAATAGCCGTCATTCAGTAATTGTGCTGACCCGCACCTTCTGTATTCGTCGTCCGTCCATCTCTTCGGTCGAAAACTTCCATCCCTGGTGCTCGACAGAGTCTCCTACAGCAGGCACGCGACCGAGCATTCCGAAGATAAAACCGCCAATAGTGTCGTATTCGGTTTCAGGGATCTTCGTAGAAATCTCATCGTTCAAGCGACCAATCGACATCGATCCGTCTACAAGCAAGTCGCCATTGGGCAACAACCTCAACGAATCGTCTTCTTCGTCGTGTTCATCCACAATCTCGCCCACTAGTTCTTCCAAACAGTCTTCCAATGTTGCAAGCCCGGTCACGGTGCCATATTCATCGGCAACGATCACCATGTGAAACTTCTTCGCTTGCATTCCCCGCATCAAATCAGCCACCAGTTTTGTTTCTGGTACCACTTCAACCGTGCGAACCAAATCGCGCAGAATGTTGGTGCCATTACCCGAGCGCTCGGCAATCACCAAATCTTTGACATACACAATGCCAACGACATCATCCACATCATCATCGTCTTTTCTGAATACAGGTAGACGACTAAATCCTTCGACAACCGCTTTGTCGAGAGCGGCAGTGACTGTCATATCGTCATCGAGAAACACCACATCGTGTCGTGGCACCATGATTTCGCGCACCATCGTGTCGCCAAACTCAATGACTGATTCAATGAGCTCGCGCTCTTCATGCTCGATCACACTGTCGTGAGCGGCTGCTTCAACGATCCCCAAAAATTCCTGTTCGCCAATAAATGGACCTTGTGCAAGACCCTTGCCCTTCACAATGACGTTCGTAAGGCGAATGAGCAATCCAGACGTGATGCGCAGAGGCCAGAATCGAACAACAAACTCGATTGGCCGTGCAGTAATCGTTGCGCCCTTAATCGGGTTGAGCAGAGCGTACGTTTTCGGAACGGCCTCGGCAAGCACAAAGAACAGAACGACGTTGAGCGCAACACCGACCGCAACTCCAGCAGGGCCAAACAAACTATTTGCGACAATGCCAGTCAACGTGGCCTGCACGGTTTGCGAAACGTTGATGAGGAGCAACAACGGGTTGACCCACATGGCAGGTTGAGCAGCCAAGCGCACAAGTGCTTTTCCAGATTTAACGCCCTTCTCGGCCAACGCTGCTGCGCGCGGCTTCGTCATTTGCGACATGCTCATTTCGGCAAGCGATAAAAAAATCAACACAAATAACAGCACAACAATCACCAGCATCATCCAAAGATCCATAGTTGATGGTGCCTTAGCGAGTAACGCGCTCATTGCTTTACCTCTGGTACATGTCGAAAATTGTCTGGTGCAGTTGAGTGCCAGTGAAAAGATTCGAGGTGCTTGCGCTCAAGTGCCTGCATCGCGCCTGCAGCATCCGGTGTGTCGTGATCATTGCCGAGCACGTGCAAAACTCCGTGCACCAACAGCAACGCCATCTCATCATCTTCGTTTCCTGCATGAAGAGGTGCCTGCTTGATTGCCACGGTTGGACAAATCACTACGTCACCGAGCAGCAATGGCAAATCGGCAATATCAAA
>JBIKZO010000008.1:0-32634 GCA_044354675.1 Ilumatobacteraceae bacterium
GGGCCGATGCGGCTGGGTGGGGTAGCGACGGTGTGTATCTACCTGGCTACACGCATTTGCAGCGCGCCCAACCAGTTTTGCTTGCACACCATTTGCTTGCACATGCTTGGGCATTTACGCGTGACATAGACCGACTTTTGCAAACAATCGAAAGACTCGATGTTTCTACTTTGGGTGCTGGAGCACTCGCAGGTTCATCATTGCCTCTGGATCCAAAGTTCACTGCAAAGGAAATGGGATTCGCGACTCACTTTGCTAATTCGCTAGACGCTGTATCGGACAGAGATTTTGTTGCAGAAGCACTCTTTGACATTGCGTTGATCGGGACACATCTCTCACGAATTGGTGAAGAGTTTGTGTTATGGACGACCACAGAATTTGGTTTTGCTTCGCTCGACGACAGTTATGCAACCGGCTCATCAATGTTGCCGCAGAAAAAGAACGCCGACATAGCCGAACTTGCTCGTGGCAAGACCGGTCGCTTGATTGGCAATTTGACAGGACTGCTTGCCACATTGAAGGGGCTTCCGCTTGCATATAACCGCGACTTGCAAGAAGACAAGGAACCACTGTTTGATTCGTACGATCAAGTCTCGTTGGGCATTACAGCCGTGGCCGGAATGATCGCAACTGCCACTTTTCATCGTTCAACAATGGGCGAGGCTGCTGACGCAGAAATGCTGTTTGCGACAGATCTTGCAGAGTGGCTGGTGCAACAGGGAACTCCGTTTCGTCAGGCTCACGCAATGGTGGGGAGCCTTGTTCAACAATCGATCAAAGGCAACGAGTCACTTCGCGATCTCGTTCTTAAAGATCCGAAATTTGGCAAAGACGCAGCCGCGCTCATTGGCAATGGTCTTGGCGTAGGTCATCGCACGTCGCCAGGTGCAAGTGGTCCTGCAGCGTCAAGTGAGCAACGAGCAAGATTCTCAAACCAAATTGCATCGTTAATAGCTCGCATCAACATCAACTAACCACCTAATATTGGCGCATGGCCTCGAATGGTGTTGCGTCGCACGGTGACATAGTCGCCGAGTTTGCATCTCGTGGGTTGATTCATGATTCGACCGACAGAGCAGAGCTGACTGCAAGAAGTACTACTTCGCAGATTTCTGCATATGTTGGTTTTGACCCGACTTCTGATTCGCTGCACGTCGGCAACCTCCTTGGGCAAATTTCACTGAGGCGTTTGCAGTTGTTGGGACATCGCCCGGTCGTTTTGGCTGGCGGGGCAACGGGCATGGTTGGCGATCCATCTGGTCGAAGTGACGAACGAAATCTGCTCGATGCGGAAACTCTGAATCACAACGTGCAATCGATCAAACGACAGCTTGAACGTATATTGGATTTCACTCCTGGACACACTCAGGCAATTTTGGTGGACAACGCCGAATGGACTGCAAAGGTTTCTGCGCTTGACTTTTTGCGCAACGTTGGCAAACACATCACGGTCAATCAAATGCTGGCAAAAGATTCGGTCAAGTCTCGACTTGCGGAAGGCAATGGACTTTCATTTACCGAGTTCAGTTATATGTTGCTGCAAGCAAACGACTTCCGCCACTTGTGTGAGCACCACAGCTGCGAAATGCAAATGGGTGGATCTGATCAGTGGGGCAATATCACGGCAGGTATAGATCTCATTCGCAAGACATTGGGACGAAGTGCTTTTGGTTTGACGTGGCCGCTTGTTACAAAATCTGACGGGACCAAGTTTGGCAAAACAGCTGATGGTGCGGTGTGGCTGGATGCTCGTCGTACTTCGCCTTATCAGTTTCGCCAATTCTGGATGCAGTTAAGTGACATCGACATCGAAAAAATGTTGCCACAGTTTTCGTTGCGCTCGATGGATGAAATCAACGAGATTTTGGCCGAACAGCGCGCGCGTCCAGAGTCGCGTGTGGCGCAACGAACGCTCGCGCGTGAATTAACCGAGTTGCTACACGGCGAAGAATCAGCAGTTGCAGCAGAACAAGCGGCCGATGTGTTGTTTGGAGCAAATCCAATTTCGGCAAGCCCTGCGGCGCTGCATTTGATCGCGTCTGAAGTGGCGGGGAGCGCGATGGGCATAGCAGCCTTGGGTGATGCTGTGAGTGTCTTGGTGTTGACCGGGCTCGCTACATCAAACACTGAAGCTCGCAGACTGCTTACTCAGCGAAGTGTGCGGGCCAATGGTGAGCAGATCGATGAACACACCAAGCTTGACAAGATTCCACTGTTGCATTCGCGGTGGTTGTTGCTGCGTAAGGGCAAGACTGCCTATCATCTGATCGATTTTCAAGGCTGAGTTTTCGAATCAATCGATAATTGATCAGTACCATCTTGCGTATGTGCGATGTTTAGACATCGTTTGCAAGTAGACTTCATCAAGTGCCAACCCCTGAAAATCGCGGTCCACGTCGTCCGCGACGGGAAGAAGAATCTGGCAGACCTTCACGTCCAGCGCGTCCCGGCGGTGCCGGTGGTCGTTCAGACAGACCAGCCGCAGGCCGGGGTCGTCCGTCGGACAGTCGTGGCCGTCCAACAGATAGTCGCGGCCGCGCGGCATCAGATCGTGGCGAACGTCCAGCCCGTCCAGGTAGTCGTCCAGCAGGTCGTCCTGCATACGGGCAAAGTGATGGCCCAAGTCGTGGTCGTCCGTCAGCAGATCGCGGTGATCGTCCGTCGTATAGCCGTGGTGATTCAGCGGGTCGTCCACCAGCAGGTCGCGGTCGTCCAAGTAGTGGTCGTCCGTCGGCTGATCGCGGAGATCGTGGTGATCGTCCGTCGTATAGCCGTGGTGATTCAGCGGGTCGTCCACCAGCAGGTCGCGGTCGTCCAAGTAGTGGTCGTCCGTCGGCTGATCGCGGAGATCGCGGTGATCGTCCGTCGTATGGTCGTGGTGATTCAGCGGGTCGTCCACCAGCGGGTCGCGGTCGTCCAAGTAGTGGTCGTCCGTCGGCTGATCGCGGAGATCGTGGTGATCGTCCGTCGTATGGTCGTGGTGATTCAGCGGGTCGTCCACCAGCGGGTCGCGGTCGTCCATCAGATAGTCGTGGCCGTCCTCCAGCGGGTCGCGGTCGTCCAGATTCTGGCCGTTCGTTCCGTGATGATGATCGCCCAGTAGTTCCGCAGACCGCTGCACAGCGTAAAGCGGACGAAGTTCGTTATCGCACAGGTGGTCGCAAGAACGATCGAGATGCGTTGCCGCGCAATACACAGTCAAACGAAGTTTGGAAGGACGAAGGTTCGACTCGTCCAGCACGTGGTCGCGGTCCTCGTCGCGAGGAAGAATCAGCACCAATTCGCTTAGAGCGAGATGAGCGTCGTGCGTCGGCCGCCGCGATGGCACATGTTGAGGCAACAGTCGCTGGAAGCATCATTGCAATTGTCGGAGAGCGTGCATCTAAGCGCCTGATTGAAAAGCTTGCATTGGCACTTGATGCATTTGAGCGCGGTCGTTATCAAGATGCAAAGAAGATCATCATTCCAATCTCGCGGGATTGCCCAGGGGTTGAACTGATTCACGAAATCGCCGGATTGTCGATGTATCGCATGGGTCAATGGCGCGATGCTGCAGATCATCTTGAGCAAGCACGTGCACTCACTTCTGGCTCAACTCTCAATCATCCAGTGCTCGCAGACTGTTATCGCGCGTTAATGCGTTATGACAAAGTTGACGAGTTGTGGAAAGAACTCAAAGATGCATCTCCGGATCCGACGATTGTGGCTGAAGGTCGCATCGTTGCTGCAAGCGCTCTCGCTGATCAGGGTGACATTCAGGCCGCAGTGCGTTTGATGCAGCAGTCGAAGCAAGACCCAGCCAAGGTTCGCGAGCATCATTTGCGCGAATGGTATGTGCTTGCCGACTTGTACGACCGATCAGGCGATGTTGTGCAGGCGCGCACTATTTTCCAGCGAATTGCAAAGAACGATGCAGACTTCACCGATGTTCGTGATCGGCTTGAGACTCTAGGTTCTCGCTAACAGCATTCAATCGCGAGTATTGAGCTCGCGGATTACAAAGCCAGTACGCAGTTTCGGCGTAAAAAACGTTGACTTTGGTGGCATCAAAATGCCTTCAGTGGCGGTGCGCTTGATCTCAGCAACACTCACGGGTCGAATAAGAATCGCCGCATTGGCTTGATGCTGCGAAAGCACATCGACTACTTCGGCAACCCCATGTTGAAAAGAAACTGTGTGTGCCAGATCGCGAAGTGAATGCTCTAAGCGGGCGCTATCGAGTGAACGAACGCCCTCAAATGCATCTGCGCGAGGAGTCAGCCACTTTGTTTGCAAGTCTGCGTCAATGAAACACAGACAACCATCTTTGTCCATAGTTGCGAGTGTGGCTGCGTCAATTGGCGGAGCGTCGGTGATAGTGAACGATGCTGCAAGTGTTTCGAGCAATGTCGTTGCAGGGACATCGGTGTACAGGCGATGGATTGCTGCAACACTGAGCTGTTCGTCAATGAGTTCGTTGACAAAGGTAAGCGTTTGTTCTGCATCAGTAGATGTTGAGTTGGTGCGAAGACGCGTTTCATCTCTGTATGTGCGACTGATCGCATAGCGATGATGTCCGTCGGCGATGATCACCGGATGTTTGGCAATGCAATTGGTTATTGATGCGATACGGGTAGGGTCGCTGACTCGTTCAACCGTATGCGTGACGTGTTGATCGTCGATATACGAACCAACAATTTCTGCAGGGGCTTTGAGTATTTCGCTGAGACCAGGGGCGAGACTTAAGCCCCAAACAGGAGAAAGATTTGCATCGGTAGCCCTGGTGAGATCGAGTCTGTCGGTTTTTGCCTTTGGGGTAGTGCGCTCATGGGGTAGTACATCGCCCGCACCTTCATCCACGACTTCGATTCCACCAAGCACACCAACAATGTTTCGTTGGTTGCCGATGGTGTCGAGAAACTGCATGCGATACAAGGTGAACGAAGGCGACTCATCCCGCACGAGCACGCCACTATGGATCCATTCATTGAGTATTTGTTCAGCGGCCAGATATGCATCTGGTTGAGCCGTAGTAGCGATCGGTAAATCGATATTGACAATGTTGTGACTGTGCTGTGCGACCAAATTGGAGCGGTCGGTGTCGTTTAATACGTCGTACGGGGGAGCACATGTCTTGCCGAGGTCAGTAGATGGCGCATATCGAAGCGCGCGAAACGGAAGAAAACGAGGCACAATTACAGTGTGCCATCTGCAGCCCCAATTTTGTGCGATTTGGATGGTGTCGTTTGGCTAATGCATCAACCCATTCCAGGATCGGTGAATGCGATTGAGTCGCTTCGAAATGCTGGCCATCGCGTCTTGTTCGTCACGAATAATTCATTTTCTGTTGTTGCCGATCAAGAAAAGGCGCTATCCAAGATCGGCATAGATGCGCACAAGGATGTCGTTACATCCTCTCAAGCTGCTGGTGCTCTATTGCGCAAGGGCGAACGAGTGTTGCTCGGTGGTGGGCCTGGCGCTGTCGAGGCAATTGAAAATGCTGGTGCTGTTTTGGCAGGACGTTCTGACGATCACACTCACGGTGACGCATCTACACACGACACGAGAAGTGGAGTCGATTCGGAAATTGATGTGGTGATGGTTGGCTATCACGCAACGTTCGACTACCGCGGTCTGACCAGACTGTCGAACGCGGTGCGTAATGGCGCTCGACTGATTGCGACCAACGACGACGCAACATATCCAACTCCTCACGGGCTGATTCCTGGTGGAGGATCAATCTTGGCTGCGGTTGCTGCTGCATCGGGTGCTGAGCCAGTCATCGCGGGCAAGCCTCACAAACCGATGGCGGATTTGGTGCGTCACGTTTTGGGCATTGATGATCTTTCAAATGCGTGGATGGTGGGCGACAGGCCATCCACGGACGGACTGTTTGCGCAGACTGTCGGATGCAAGTTTGCTCAAGTACTGACTGGCATCTCGTCGCTCGATGATGTGAATGACGATGCGAGTGATTTTGCAAATGGAAAAACACACGTGTTTGCCGATCTTGCTGCTTTCGCCAAGATGATTGTTGGTTCGTAAGCGGATGTCGAAAGCACGTTTGCGATTAGATACATGGTTGGTCAAACAAGGGATAGCAACGGATGCTGGGCACGCGAAGGTGTTGATCGATCAGGGTTTGATTTTGGTTAATGGATCAATCGCACTGACGGACAACCGGATGATTGCTAATTCGGACAGCGTGCTGTTGTCGACACCCGCACGATTCGTTTCGCGAGGTGGAGAAAAACTCGAAGCGGCTTTACTTGCCTTTGGTGTTGAAATGAATGGCAAGCACGTGTTGGATGTAGGGGCTTCAACCGGTGGGTTCACCGATTGTGTGTTGCAACGCGGAGCGGTCGCAGTCACTGCGCTGGATGTGGGCAAATCTCAATTGCATGATCGTTTGGTACGTGATACCCGGGTCAAGGTACTCGATTCAACCAATGCAAGGTCAATGACTGTTGCCCTTATCGGCGACTTTGATGTTGTTGTTGCCGACCTTTCCTTTATTTCGTTAAGTCAAGTTGCCACCGCACTTTGCAATGTGCTGCGTCCACATGGAGACATGATCTTGCTTGTTAAGCCACAGTTTGAAGCCGAAAAGTTCGAAGTTGACAAGGGTGCTGGCGTGATTAGGGACGTCGAAATTCATCAACGAACGATTACCCAGGTAGTCGATGCCTTCAATTCACAGGGGATGATGCAGTCGGGTCTCATCGAGTCGCCTTTGCGTGGGGCAGACGGAAACACCGAATTCTTGCTCCATCTGCGCAGGGAACTCGTAAGTGGTGCGCACTCTGTGAGTGGGGTTGAGTAAGTTGGCAGGCATGGAGATGAGCCGATGAAATCCATTTTTGTGGTTGCCCACCACACACGCGGCGAGATTGCTCAACTACTGACCGACTTGGAATCTTGGTGCTCGAAACATGGTCACCATTTATGGATGTTGCCAGCAGATGCAATTGCCAGAGGTTGTGAGCATCTCGCAAGTGACAGGGCTGCAATGGACGCTGACGTCGTATTGTCATTGGGCGGCGATGGCACAGTGTTGCGGGCGGTGCACCTGCTCGACGGTGCACCAGTGCCAATTCTTGGTGTCAATGTAGGAACGCTTGGCTATTTGACGGAAATCGAACCATCGGAGTGCATTTCGTCGCTGCAGCGTTGGGTTGATGGTCGAGTAGAAAAAGATTTCATCATCGATAAGCGCATGATGCTCACTGTGCTGTTGAAGCGGGCGTCAGGGGGCACTGATCTTTCGTGGCGAGCACTCAACGAAGCAGTTTTAGAAAAACAACAGTCAGGTCACACAGTCTGGCTAGACGTTGTCATCAACTCTGAATTGTTTGCCACATACTCGGCAGATGGTTTGATCGTTTCGACACCAACTGGAAGTACTGCGTATTCAATGTCGGCACGTGGTCCAGTGGTGTCTCCGCGACATCGCGCACTGCTTGTCACGCCAGTTTCTCCACACATGTTGTTTGATCGAGCTCTTGTGCTCGACCCACACGAGTCATTATTGATCGAGGTTGTAGGCACCCGTCCGGTAGACATGGCACTCGACGGACGCAAGGTCATGAGTTTGATGCAGGGCGATGTCGTGAGTTTTGCACCAGACACATGCACTGCAGAGTTCTTGCGTTTTAAAACCCCAAAGTTTCACCAGATCGTACGCACCAAATTTGGTCTTGGAGATGATTGATGCTCAGTGAATTGCACATCGAGAATCTTGGTGTAATTGAAAAACTCGATCTGTCCATTGGTGAGGGTCTCGTTGCTCTAACTGGTGAAACTGGTGCAGGCAAGACGATGTTGGTTGAAGCAATTGACTTGCTCGTGGGTGGTAGGGCCGATGCTTCCGTCGTGCGCACAGGATGTGAAGAGGCTCGAGTGGAAGGTCGTTTTGTTTCCGACGAGAACGAGGTAATTTTGTGTCGCGTCGTGCCTGTCACTGGCCGTTCACGTGCTTATGTCAATGGACGACTTGCAACCGTTGCTCAACTCGCTGAATATGGCGCAGAACTTGTGGATCTACATGGGCAACATGCGCATCAAAGTTTGCTGGGGGCATCTGCTCAACGCCTGGCACTCGACCACTTTTGTGGAGTCGATCTCGAACCATTGCGCAATGCTCGAGCCCGATTGACAGAAATTGAAGCGCTGCTTGCAACGCTTGGTGGCGACGAACGAGCTCGTGCTCGAGAAATTGATTTGTTGCGATTTCAAGTGAAAGAAATTGCCGACGCAAATCTAGAGAGCGCAACAGAAGACGAAGATCTGTCTCGTTCGGAAGACTTGTTGGCTGATGCGGTGACCCATCGTGAGGCCCTCTATGTGGCGGCAGCGGCTTTGCAAGATGATGATGGGGCGAGTGACGTCGTGGGTCGTTCAATTGCAGCGATTAGCCAACGCGAAACATTCGTTTCACTTGTCGAACGCTTGAAGAACGTGCAGGCAGAGATTGATGATGTCGCACGAGAAATGCGTGATGTTGCCGAAACGATAGAGGAGGATCCGGCCAAACTGGATGAGGTGCGTCAGCGCCGACACCTGCTGGTCGACTTGCGTCGCAAGTACGGAGAGTCGCTCAGCGAAGTGATCGCTTACGGGGCCGAAAGTGGACAGCGACTTGACGAGCTCGAGAGTTTTGAAGCACGAGCCGCAACACTGGATTCAGACCGTGCCGCCGCGGTGCAGCATCTTCGGGCCGCAGAAAAGATCGTGGGCGATGCTCGACGAGCGGCAGCACCCAAATTGGCAAAGGCAGTACAACTGCATCTTCGAACGTTGGCAATGGCCCATGCGGTTGTCGAGGTCTCGGTTGGCAACGACGCGGGCGACGATGTCACCTTTTTGCTTGCGGCCAACCCAGGTTCGCCTCCGCTGCCGCTCACAAAAGTTGCTTCTGGAGGCGAGTTGGCGCGCACAATGCTTTCGCTTCGCTTGGTCCTCACTGAAGGACCCGCCACATTGGTATTCGATGAGGTCGATGCCGGTATTGGCGGTGAGGCTGCTGTTGCTGTGGCAGGAGCGCTGGCACAGTTGGGTCAGCGCCATCAGGTTTTGGTGGTCACGCACCTTGCTCAGGTTGCAGCCGCTGCTCATCGGCAGATCAAGGTGTCAAAGACAGTGAAGTCCAAGCAGACTTTTGCCGAAGCCAGCGAGGTTGGAGCCCAAGATCGGGTCCAAGAGATCGCTCGCATGCTCTCGGGCGGCATGGCCGAAGAGGCTGCCCAGAATTACGCCTCCGAACTCCTCAAAGCTTCTCATGATCGAGCAAGTGGTCAGGGACGTTCACGCCGTTAGCCCCTGTGAGGGTATGCTTATCTTCCGTCGTGGAGTATCTGGTCCCAGTCGGGAGCGCTCCACACAGAGACGGGAGCAAGTAGTGCCAAAGCATGTGTTTGTAACAGGTGGTGTTGCAAGTTCGCTTGGCAAAGGTCTCACTGCTTCCTCACTTGGTCGTTTGCTCAAGATGCGTGGTCTTCGAGTCACGATGCAGAAGTTGGATCCGTACATCAACGTTGATCCAGGCACGATGAATCCGTTTGAACACGGAGAAGTGTTTGTTACTGATGATGGCGGCGAGACCGATCTCGATCTTGGTCACTATGAGCGATTCATTGATGAGAATCTTTCACGTTCATCCAATGCGACGACGGGAAGTATCTATCAGTCAGTTTTGGCCGCAGAGCGTCGCGGCGACTATCTGGGGCGCACCGTGCAAGTCATCCCTCATGTCACTGATGAAATCAAGCGTCGTATTCAGCGTTTGGCTACAGATGATGTCGACGTAGTGATTACCGAAGTGGGTGGAACCGTAGGTGACATTGAAATCCTTCCTTTCCTGGAAGCGATCCGTCAATTCAAAAACGAAGTCGGTCGCGACAACATTTGTTATGTGCACGTGACTTTGGTGCCATTTATCGGACCAAGCGGCGAGCAGAAAACGAAACCGACACAACACAGCGTCACTGAGTTGCGTTCGCGTGGTATTCAGCCCGACTTGATTGTTTGTCGCAGTGATGAGCCAATCAGTGATCAACTGAAGCGCAAGATTTCAGGTCAATGCGACGTGGATCAGAAGAACGTCATCAATGCTGCTGATGTGAAGAACATCTATGAACTTCCGCTCATCTTGCACGATGAAGGACTAGATACCCAGATTTGTGAAGTGCTCAAGATTGATGCACCACTTGACTTGACTCCGTGGCGTCAACTGGTTGCAAGGGTTGAAGCATCAACTTCACCGGTCAGAATCGGACTCATCGGGAAATATGTGCAGCTGCAAGACGCGTATCTTTCTGTTGTCGAAAGTTTGAAGCACGCAGGGTTTCATCACGGGGCAAAAGTTGAGATCGTGTGGATTCAGGCAGAAGACGTTGAAGGCTTGCTCGCCGACGATCGGATGACAACTCTTGATGGCATTGTCATTCCGGGTGGTTTTGGTCCACGTGGCATTGAGGGCAAGATCAGGGCAGCCGAATTCGCTAGAGAGAACTTGGTTCCTTGTCTCGGTTTGTGCCTAGGAATGCAAGTGATGACTGTCGAGTTTGCGCGACACGTATTGGGAATGGAAGATGCCAACTCAACAGAGTTTGATTTGTCAACACAACATCCTGTAATTGACATTATGAACGATCAACGAGACGTAACCGATAAGGGTGGAACAATGCGTCTCGGTGCCTATTACGCTGCGCTCACCCCTGGAACGAAGGTTGCTAATGCTTATGGCGAGCCTGTTGTGAGCGAACGCCATCGTCACCGCTACGAGTTTAATTCCACTTATCGAGTTCGCTTCGAAGAGGCAGGCTTTATTTGCAGTGGAACTTCGCCAGATAAACGTTTGGTTGAATTTATCGAGTTGCAGGATCACCCATTTTGGGTCGGTACTCAAGCTCATCCCGAATTTAAGAGTCGCCCCGACCGACCGCATCCGTTGTTTCGTGAATTGATTGGTGCAGCACTCGCTCGTCGTGCACTCACGGAAAGCACTTCGCGCTCTGCAGACCGCGCGGCTTCTGCAGACGCGAAGTTGTAGACCCATCGGACAATATTTCTGATGGCGCATTTCGAGCGCATCTCACGTACTGTTTTGCACGAATGGGTGTTGTGGAAACTTGTTCAGAGTCGGTTTCGTGCTCCTACTGGTGAAGAGTTTGTTCGCACATATATTGAGTCGCCAGGTGCCACGGGTATTGTGCCCATTCGTGTCAATGCCCGCAATCAATATGAAGTTGTGATGATTCGGCAATACCGTCCCGCATTGGATAGCTACAGTCTCGAGATTCCGGCCGGCATGAGAGATGTGGTTGGTGAAGACCCGCAAGATACAGCAATACGCGAACTTCAAGAAGAGACGGGTTTCGTTTCGACCGACGTGCGTCCGCTTGGCCAGATCTTGCAATCTCCAGGAATTTCTAATGCCGTTGTGCACCTATTCGTAGCTATTGGCTTGAATGAAGTTGCGATGGATCGTCATGGTCCAGAAGAAGATGATATGACGGTTATGGTCCTGCTACTTGACGATGCAATACGAATGATTGAAACAGGAGAGATTGATAACGCCATGGCGGTGGTCGGTCTGCTGCGTACAGATCGATTACTTCGAGCCGAAGGTGTGCGTAGCGCATGACGAGTCTGACAGATCGCGAACGGTTCTTGACGTGGATGCGCGTTGAACACGGCAGATCAGATCGGACTATAGAGGCCTACGGCAGGGACATAGCTCAGTATGAGTTGTATCTTGTGGGCGCAAAGTCAACATCGCGCGCGGTCAAGCCAGCACAGATTGAGAAGTATGTGGGGCAATTGCGATCGAATGAACGTGCGCCAAAAAGTATTGCGCGACAGTTTGCTGCTATTCGAATGTTTCACCGTTTCATGCTCGACGAGGGTTTACGGAGTGATAATCCGACGGCATTTATAGATGGCGTCAAGGTACCTTCAGGGATACCTAAAGCATTGAGTGAAGAGGAAGTTGAATTGCTGTTGAACGCAGTGACCGGTGTTGATTCATTGGCAGTGCGTGATCGGGCATTGCTTGAATTCTTGTATGCAACTGGCGCCCGCGTGTCGGAAGCTTGCGGGCTTTCGATGAGCGATGTGGACATGGAGAGCAATGTTGCTCGTGTGTTCGGTAAGGGTTCTAAGGAAAGAATCGTGCCATTTGGAAGGCACGCAAAAGAAGCGCTCGAGACTTGGTTGGGAGCAGGTGGAAGACCGATGCTTTGTCCGCAACAGTGGGCAAGGCGTGATCACGCCGACGCTGTGTTTCTGGGTGCACGTGGAACACGTTTGTCACGGCAAGCCGCATGGGGCATTGTGCGTAAATACGCGATGTTGGCGGGTATCAAGAGTGAACTTTCACCTCATGTGCTTAGACATTCGTGTGCCACTCATATGTTGGTGCACGGAGCCGATTTGCGAATTGTGCAAGAGCTTCTTGGACATGCATCGGTGAGTACTACCCAGGTGTACACGAAAGTCGATAACGAAGTGTTGTTTGAAATGTACCGCGAGTCGCATCCGCGTGCACGAGTCAAGGCTCACCAATGAGTGAGATTGCACATCTTGCTAAGCGCTTCGTGCTTCATTTGGTGCCGTCTCAAGTGCACGAGATAGAACGTCAGTGGGTGCACTCAGTTTTGACGCTTAGCGAGTTTGATTTGTGGAACAACATGATGGTTCAGGATCGACGGCACAGCGTTATGGTTGGGCGTCGTTTTGTGAAGCTTCGACCAACTGCTTCACAAGGCGAGATTGCTGGAGCCCTATTGCACGATGTAGGCAAGTCTTCAGCACGTCTTGGAACCTTTGCTCGAGTGCTCGCGACACTGGTTGGCCCTCGCACGAAACGCTTTCGTCAATATCACGATCATGAAGCAATTGGTGCTGCGATGCTCCAGTCCATTGGCAGTGACGAAATCACTGTGTCGATGGTCGAAGGCTCGTGCGATGGGGAGTTAAGGCAAGCACTAAACCGAGCAGACGATATTTAGCGAATACAAAAAGCGTTAGCTGCTACTTGCTTGGGTAGAGACCAATCGCGTTGTGCGCCCGAGCAAGTGTTGCTTGTGCAACCTTGGATGCGCGCTCTTTGCCAAGTGCGAGCAAATTGCTAAGTTCGGCTGGATCTGACATGAGTTCGTGGTATCGAGCCTGAATCGGTCGCAGCATTTCGGCAACGGCCTCACCCGTGTCCTGTTTAAGTTTTCCGTACTGGGTGTATGTGGTTGCTAATGATGTAGGTGACTCGTTTGTGACTGCTGCAAGTATTTCGAGCAAGTTGCTCACACCGGGTTTGCGCTCGCGGTCAAACTCCACTTCATTGTCGCTGTCAGTGACTGCACGCTTAAACTTTTTGACGATCGCTGCTGGGTCATCAAGTAAGTAGATGATGCCTGCTTCGCCATCACCAGACTTGCTCATTTTGTTGGTTGGTTCTTGTAGATCCATCACTCGTGCGCCGGTGGGTGGAGTCACTGCTTTTGGCACAACAAATGTGTCACCAAAACGATGGTTGAAACGAAGTGCAATGTCACGGGTGATCTCAATGTGCTGCCGTTGGTCATCGCCAACAGGCACTTCGGCCGCATCGTAGAGCAAGATGTCGGCTGCTTGAAGGGCGGGGTAGGTAAAGAGTCCAGCAGAAACAAAATCAGCCTCACGCTTGGCTGATTTATCTTTAAATTGGGTCATTCGACTCAGTTCGCCGAAACTCACAGTGCACTCCATGATCCATCCCAATTGGCTGTGTTCTGGAATGTGGCTTTGCACAAAAACTGTGGCGATCTGAGGATCGAGCCCTACAGCAAACAAAATTGCGGCCAATTGCAGCGTTTGCTTGCCAAGCACACCAGGAGTGTCGGTGATGGTGAGCGCATGCAAGTCGACGATGCCATGAAAAACGTCATTTGTGTGCTGACCTGAGACCCAATTGCGTAGTGCGCCCAAATAATTGCCGAGATGGACTTCGCCAGTTGGTTGGATGCAGGAAAGGACTCTGGCCACGCCACAACGCTAGTGCAAACAATCATGCAAAGGCCTGTTTGATATAACCTTGATCGCGATGGCGTATGAGGTGAACACCCCGGTCTTTGATGGCCCATTCGATTTGCTCCTGCATCTCATCTTGCAAGAGGAGGTGGATATTCATGAAGTGTCGCTATTGCGAATAGTCGAGGCGTATTTGGTTGAAGTGCAGAAGATGCAGACCTTTGATCTCGAGATCGCTACCGAGTTTTTGTTGATCGCTGCGACACTTGTCGAACTGAAGACCCGTCGTCTGCTGCCTGGCAAGGCTGACATGGATCTGGATGAGGAATTAGCTCTCTGGGAAGAGCGAGATTTGCTGCTCGCTCGTTTGCTGGATTGCAAGACATTCAAGGATGTTGCAAGTGTTTTCAGCGATTTGGTGGAAAAAGCAGGTTTGAGTTTCGCACGCATGGCCGGTCCTGACGAGCGCTTTGCCGAGTTGATGCCCGATCTTTTGGAAGGCGTAAATCCAGTGCGTTTACAGCGCGCGTTTATGCGCGCCGTTCAACCAAAGCCACCAACAACTATCGACTTGTTTCACGTGGCGCCTATTCGTGCCAGTGTTGCAGAAGCACTAATGGAGTTGCTGGATGTATTGCCGAGCCTTGGACGTGTCACGTTTGCGCAACTGACCGAAGCAATTCACGATCGTATTGAAGTCGTGTGTCGGTTTTTGGCGATTCTTGAGTTGTACAAGCAGGGTCGTGTCGATCTTGAGCAGAGCGACAAATTTGGTGACATTCAGGTGCTGTGGACTGGTGGTAATGACATTGGTTTTGAAGCGGTCTTCAACATTGACGATTATGAGGGATGAGTTTGGAATGAAAGGTTGCATATATGGCTGATGAAGAAACGCAGATCAGTGCCGAAGTGGTGCGTGCATTGGAAGGAATTTTGTTGGTGGCGATGGAGCCCGTCGACCCAACACTGCTGGCGCAACTTCTTGAGCAACCCGTTTCCGTTGTGGAAGGTCTGTGCGAGAGGTTGTCAATGGCGTATGCCGAAGCAGGACATGGTTTTCAATTGGTCAAAGTTGCAGGCGGATACCGCTTTCAGTCACACCCGGATGTATCGGCGTATGTAGAAAGATTTGTGCTCGACAGCCAACAAGCCCGCATTTCGTCGGCTGCTTTAGAAACACTGGCGATCATTGCGTACAAGCAACCCTTGTCGCGCCAGCAGGTTGCATCGATTCGTGGGGTTGATCCCGATGCAGTGATGCGTACGTTGCAAGCTCGTGGATACATCACCGAAGTTTCTCGCGATGATGGACCAGGTCAAGCGATTTTGTTTGGTACAACAGCAATGTTTCTTGAACGCCTCGGTCTTGACTCGTTGGCTTCGCTGCCACCGATTGCCGATTTTGTACCGCCTGCCGAAGTTGTTGAGGCCCTCGAACAAGGACTCAGAATTGTTCCAGCCAATCCAATGGGTGCAAGTCGAAACGAAGTTGAGGGGTAACTATTAATTCATCAACGCCGGGAGGCGACGAGCAGTTGTTTGAAGGTGAGCGATTGCAAAAAGTGTTGGCTCGCCATGGTTGGGGCAGTCGTCGCGCATGCGAAGAGTTGATCGCCGATGAACGGGTGACAGTGAATGGTCTGGTTGCTGTGTTGGGACGCAGGGTTGACGTAGAGGTAGATCTCATCGAAATCGATGGCGCACCAGTAGGTGTGCGACCCGATGTTGTGTATTACTTGCTCAACAAGCCAGTTGATGTGATCTCAACGGCTATTGATACGCACGGTCGTGAGACCGTTGTTGATCTCGTTCCACTGGAACCTCGGGTTTTCCCCGTTGGTCGTCTCGATGCCGATTCTGAAGGATTGTTGCTGCTCACCAACGACGGCGAATTGACCAATCGAATCACGCATCCAAGTTTCGGATTGGAAAAGGAATATCTCGTACATGTGGAGTGTTCTGCTGCAGGCGTGAACAACACTGCCTTGAGTCGGATGCGAAATGGCATCGAGTTGGATGATGGATTGACCGCACCCGCTGATGTGAGTCAGTTGCAACCAGGTGTATTGCGCGTGGTGATTCATGAGGGAAGAAACCGACAAATTCGTCGCATGTGTGAAGAAGTTGGATATCCAGTCGCACGACTAGTTCGCGTTCGCATAGGCCCAATTGTGGACAGGCACTTGTTACCTGGTCAGTGGAGGCATCTGACAAATGCAGAGGTCAAACTGTTAATTGAATCGGTTGCTCAGTAACCCACGAGTAGAATTGTCAATTGTGACGCAAAAACGTGCGAATGTCTTCGGTCTTGGCTTGATAGGTGGATCGCTAGGGCTTGCGCTAATTAGCAGAGGATGGCACGTCACCGGTTGTGACTATGTTGGCGATATTGAACGCCAAGCGCTTTCACTGGGAATCATTCATCAGATTGGTGTGGACAGGGATGCAGACATCACGTTCGTTGCGACACCAGTGTCTTCTATTGCAGAGCAGGTAGTTCGAGCGTTAACCGAAACAACTGGTTTGGTCACTGATGTTGGTGGTGTAAAGGCCCATCTTGTTGGACAGATCAACGACCCTCGATTTATTGGTGGACACCCTATGGCTGGTAGTGAGCTCATTGGGCTGGCCGGTGCAGATGCCAAATTATTTGAGAGTGCTGTTTGGGTATTGACGCCCTCTGTAGGAATTTCTGACAGTAACTTCGAACAAGTTGCTGGAGTTGTGACCGAACTCGGTTCCGAAATTGTGGTACTTGATCCACAGCGACATGACCAACTGGTCGCAATTGTGAGTCACCTTCCGCATTTAACAGCAGCAGCGTTAATGGGACTAGCAAGCGAGAGGTCGGAGGAGCATGTTGCAGTTTTGCGTCTGGCCGCAGGTGGTTTTAGGGATATGACCCGAGTTGCATCTGGGCATCCTGCTATCTGGATCGACATCTGCAAAGAGAACCGAGATGCAATCGTGATTGCGCTAGATGGACTGATCGACGGTCTTGCCCATATGAAACAGATTGTTGAGCAAGGTGATTCCAAAGAATTGATGAAGCGTTTGCAGCAATCTCGCATTGCGCGATCTAATTTGCCAAGTCGTGTTCGTGATCTGATGGATGTTGTGGAAGTCAGGGTGCCTATTCCCGACAGATCTGGAGCAGCCGCAGAAATCTTTACTTTGGCCGCTGAACTCGGTGTCAACATTGCAAACTTTGAAGTTGCTCACTCGGTGGAGGGCGAACGGGGTGTCCTCGTGCTTGTGGTCGAGCAATCTAGTCAAGATGTGTTTCGTGGTGGTCTGATTGCTCGTGGGTTTAGACCGATCTTGCAACAGATTTCATGACGCAACAAAGCGACTATGCAGTAGTTGTTAAAAGTGGAACGCTGGACGCAGTCGCTACCGTTCCGGGATCTAAATCAATTGCACATCGCGCTCTGATCTGTGCGGCGCTAGCACGTGGCGAATCGACGATCAGCGGATTGTCGGATGGTGATGACACGCAAGCGATGTTGCAGGGTCTGATGATGCTCGGCACAAGCATTTCGCTTAATGGTGCAGATGCCCGCGTTGATGGTGCGATTGATTTGGATTGTTTGGATGCGATCACTGTTGATGCCAACCTGGCTGGAACCACGGCTCGTTTTCTCACCGCTATTGGCGCATTGCGCCGTGGCCCAATGACGGTGACGGGTAATGATTCATTGCGCAGTCGACCGATGAAGGATTTGCATCTCTCGTTAGAACAACTAGGCGCGGGTGTTGCGTGGCAGAACGAGCAATATTGTCTACCCGTTACGGTTCAGCGCGCAGAGTCTTACTCTCGGTCAGTTCAAGTTGCTGGTGATACTTCATCACAATTTGTGACATCGTTGATGCTCATAGCGCCCATGTTGGAACATGGATTGATAATTGAGCTGACTGGAAATGTCATCTCGCTTCCGTATATCGCAATGTCTGCATCAGTGATGAGATCGTTTGGTGCAACTGTGGGTATTACAGATAATCGGATTATTGAGATTGATGGTGGAGGATATGTGGGTTGCAAGTTCGTCGTCGAGCCCGACGCAAGTGCTGCCTCGTACCCTTTCGCTGCTGCCGCAGTGGTGGGCGGCCGCGTACGTGTAGAAGGTATGCGGTCAAACTTGTTGCAGGGAGATAGTCGATTTATAGATGTCCTGCGACAGTTGGGTTGTGAGACTTTGGTAGACCAAACAGGCACCACCATTAGTCGCGATGTAAACACCCCATTGCAAGGTGTTGACATCGACATGTCAGAGATATCGGATTTGGTACCAACGCTCGCAATAGTTGCAATGTTTGCGGAATCACCAACACGTATTCGGGGCGTTGGCTTTATTCGCAATAAGGAGAGTGATCGAATCGGGGATCTTGCTCATGAAATGCGATCCCTCGGAGCAAATGTTGTCGAACACGGAGACGGACTTGAAATTTTGCCCCAGGCTCTGCATTCGGGTCGATGTGACACACATCATGATCACCGATTAGCGATGGCATTCGGTGTTGCTGGACTCAAACTGCCCGGAGTGATCATCGGCGAACCGCACGTTGTTAGTAAAAGCTGGCCACAGTATTGGGCCATGCTCGAGGCGTTATGACACCCCCAGTTCTCAGGGAGGATTATCTCAATACGCCAATACTTCGCCGTCTGCAGGGGACACACCCTCGCTTTGCGGAAATCATGAGCCGCCATGCCTCGGCTGTTGCTGCCCGTTTGCCTTGCTACCAAGATCCGGTCTCGGGGCTCTCGGTGATGACTGCAGAGTTTTTGGCGTCGCGAAATTATTGCTGCGAGAGCGGATGTCGTCACTGCCCGTATGTAGCCGACTAATGAACTAGATTGATGGTTTCACGAGATGCAATAAAGGGGTCGAGTTGAGCGAAGAACGAGAAATAATGACGTGGGAGTCCTTCGGTGTCGCGAGTCGCGAACTTGCAGTCATGGTGGCCAAGAGTGGCTACGAGCCCGACATTATTCTTGCCATTGCTCGCGGTGGACTGCTTGCGGCAGGCGCTCTTGGCTATGCGCTTTCTGTAAAGAACACTTACACCATGAACGTCGAGTTTTATACCGGCGTCAATGAGCGGCTTGCAGTGCCAATGATCCTTCCGCCCGTGCCAAGTCTCGTCGACTTGAAAGACTCCAAAGTGTTGATCGTTGACGATGTCGCCGACACTGGCCATACGTTGAAGCACGTACTTGAGTTCTGCAAGGGTCAACTAGCAGATACTCGTCTTGCCGTTTTGTACGAGAAGTCACAATCCATCATCAAGTGTGACTACGTGTGGAAACACACTGACCAATGGATCAATTTCCCTTGGAGCGATAAAGATCCAGTGGCTCAGCGTAAGTGGAGCGTCAAAGACGCCTGATTCAACTACCCCTGGAAGGTGATTGCAGTATCCAGGAATGTGTTGTCGGTAATGTCGCCTGCAGTGATGTCGGCAATCTCGAGGCCTTGTTCGCGCAAGATTGGTGTTGCCTTGGCGATGAAGTCATTTACTCGAGCCTCTTCTAGATCACCAAAAGTTGGTGTCTCGCCGTTGCCGACAATTCCCATTTCCTTTTGAGCTGCAGCACCGTTGGCAACGTCGCCTTCGCTTTGTGTCCACCAGCTGTCGTATGTAGCAACGGTTGAGAGGATGATTGGGTTTGCTCGGGTTGGATCAGCAATGTAGTCAAGTTGAGCCTGTTGAAACACTGGGACAATCTTTTCAAGACATGGGCGAAGCTCTTCGAGGCGATCTTTGCGAATAGCCAAGTTTTGTGCGTAGGAGTTCCAACCTGCATCATGAATGAGTTGGTAGCCGGTTGTGATTGCACCGCTTTCAAGATTTGCATATTTGTACGGTTCTGATGTTGCAAAACCTTGGTGCGCAGCATCGTCTGTAGAGAGCAACAAGTTGCCTTTGTAGTTGGAGTCAACCTGATCCTGTTGGATAAGGCCCTGCGCTGCAAAATATCGCATCCAGGCTGGATCTCCGTAGACATAAAAGGACTTGATTGTCTTGGCGGCATCAGCAATGGTCTTGGCATCTGGATGCTTTGTTGCGTCCCAGAGCAAAACCTGTGGATTGATGTTGAGAGCGTTAAATACCGCGAGCGTTGGGGCGTCTGTGTATCGAGTAATTGCCACGTCGGTGCCCACGTAACCAAAGGTAATTGCATTGTCTTGATACATCTCTGTGACGACGGGGGATTCTAGAAATGGTCCACCTGCGCGAATTTCGAGATTGACACCAGTCGGTTCTCCGTTCACAACAAGTGATCCAATTACCGCACCCGTATCTTTTGATGCAACGGCATCATCACCCATGAGTTGATAGATGCCACCGTGCTCTGACTCAGGAAACCAGTCGGTCTGGACAACAATTGTTGAAGGACAAACGTCCGCAAGTGAAACTCCGGTGGCAGTCGCTGCTGCGGCAGTTGTATCTGAAGATGCAGAGTCGCTGCTACCGCAGGCACTCAGGATCAACAATGAAGTAGCTATGGCGATTGCTGTACCAATTGTCGTGTTTCTCTTGCTCATAAAGCTCTGTTCTCCATTGTCATTGTGAAATTGAACCTTCGTACCATCTGCCCACAACCCACGTGTTGAGGCGTCCGAATGCAATAAAAAGCATAAGTCCCAAAAGAGTTGCAGCCAACGCTGTGACAAACATCGGGCCTGCTTGGCTGTTCAGAAAGAATTGCGTGATGAGCTTGCCGAGACCGGGGTCACCTTTTGCAAAGAAAAAGTCGCCAACTATGGCTCCAATGACGGCGAGGCCAGCCGAAATTCGCAAACCATTGAATATTGCGGGGCTCGCCGCTGGTAACTGAAGTTTGAATAGGCGAGTGGCGCGACTCGATTTATGCAATGTAAAGAGATCGTGCATATTTTTTGGTGTTGATTGGATCCCAAACAGTGTGTTCGAGACGATGGGGAAGAGTGAGATGATCACCGTGACGAGCACTCTTGCTGCAAAATTAGATCCCACAAGTTTGATCATGAGTGGAACAATTGCGATGATTGGCGTGACTTGTAGGCCGATGAGGTAAGGCCAAAGTGAACGCTCAAGCCATTTGGCTTGAGCCATCAAAACTCCAAGTGTGAGACCGAAGAAAATTGAGATGGTTAATCCGACAAGTGATGTTTTCAGTGAGATCCAAAAAGCAACAATAATTTTGGTTCGCACAATGCCATGAATGTCTTCAAAGAGACGATGAGGTGGTGGAATGATCATCGGCGTATTGGACGCTGGAGAGAAATTGTTCTCTAAGCCATAGGCGAGCGCATACCAGGCAAACATAAACAGCGCGAATACGACGGTTGGTCCGAAGTATTGAGCAATGAACTTCCGCAGTCGAGCATTAAAGGTCATACTGTCTGCAGTTCTTTCATTAGCGCAGCGATATGTCCACAACATTTGGCGAATTCAGCGCTGTAACGCAGTTCAGGAGTGCGTGGGTACTCAAATGGGATCTGTATCTCGTGCGCGATCGACCCGGGTCGTGGCGACATGATGATGACTCGCTGCGAAAGATACACAGCTTCAGTAATGGAGTGGGTAACAAATACTGCAGAAAATTTGGCAGTGGCAAACATTGCGAGCAGATCGTCATTTAATGACTCGCGAGTGAATTCGTCTACTGCAGCGAATGGTTCATCTAGTAGAAGCAAGCTGGGATCAGTGACGAGAGTGCGAGCCAGTGATGCACGCATTTTCATTCCACCAGAAAGTTGACGCGGATATTTTTGTCCACTGTCTTGCAGTCCAACTGACTCGAGGGCGAATTGGGCTTTGGCTTTGCGCTCGCTTGCATTGACTCCACGCAACTCGAGCAAGGTCTCAATATTTCGAAGTGTCGATCGCCAAGGCAGCAGTGTTGGATCTTGAAACACGAATCCAATGTCACTGGTGGCGGACGTAAGAGTGCCGCTGGTCGGTTGTTGAAGTCCGCTGAGTACGCGAAGGAGCGTAGATTTACCACAGCCGCTAGGGCCAACAAGCGCTACAAACTCATGTCGTGCAATCTGCAGCGAGACTCCTCGCAATGCTTCAGTCGCGTCGGGGAACGACAAACAGATGTCATCAGCGGAGATCAAATGAGACCCCGAGCGATGAACGATTGGGTTAGGCGTGGTGGAGTTCACCGAAGCGTCGGCTGAGCCGCATCCTCGTAGGGGTCACACAAATAATCTAATAGTGCCGATCATCCGATCGGCGAATGCCAGAGACCTTTATTCTGCAGAATCTGCTTGAGCACAAGAGGCTTATCGGTCATGATTCCATCGACACCGAGACTGAGTAGGTGCTCCATCTCGTCGGGTTCATCGATCGTCCACACATGAACCTGTAGTCCAGCACTATGTGCATCATCTACCAGACGCTTATCAGTGAGCGTTATTGGCCCCTGCTTAAGTGGGATCTGTGCGGCAAGAGCGCCATCGAATGGTCTGATCACACCTATCCAACTTCGTACACGAAGCAAAGCAACTTGCTTCGGACCAAGTGACGAACAGAGCGAAGGACCAAAGGTTTCACGGAGCACTGAGAGACGCTTGTCGCTGAATGAGCCAACACATACTTTTTCGAGCACATGAGATGGTCGGAGAGCTTTGATTAACGGCTGGAGAGCTGCGTCTGATTTGCAATCAATGTTGATGCGTGCCTGTGGCCATGCGTCGAGAATGTCTTGCAACAGTGGGATTGGCTCAGTGCCGTTGACGCGAGCGTTACGCACCTCAGAATAATCGAGCTCGCTAATTTTGCCCTCAACACCGCATGTGCGCAAAAGGTCATCATCATGGAATGCCAGAAGCACACCGTCGCGAGTGGAATGAACATCGGTCTCGAGGTATGTGTAGCCAAGTTCAATTGCCCTGGCAAAAGCAGGCATCGTGTTTTCTGGTGCATCACTCGCACCGCCGCGATGTGCAAAAGCAATCGGGAGATGTGTTTCTAAAAAGGGATGCGACACGTAAGTACTTTAGATACTTCTGCCCGCAGCAGCCCAGTATTCGTCTTTCAAAAGTCGTTTATACAGTTTGCCGGTGGGATGACGTGGCAGTTCGGTTCGAAAATCCACTGACTTGGGACACTTGAAAGAAGCAAGTGAAGCCTTGCAGTGCTCGATGAGAATGCGTTCAAGTGTTTTGGCCTCTTCCGGTGTCGCAGGCATCACTGTTGGTTGTACCACTGCCTTTACTTCTTCGCCAAACTCGTCGTTGGGAATTCCAAATACTGCAACATCGATCACGTCTGGGTGCGATACCAAAATGTTCTCTGCCTCTTGTGGGTAGATGTTGACCCCACCAGCGATGATCATGAAGGCTTTGCGATCGGTCAGGTAAAGAAATTTTTCATCATCCAAATATCCGATGTCGCCAAGTG
The DNA here is from genome assembly GCA_044354675.1 of Ilumatobacteraceae bacterium. Classification (GTDB taxonomy): domain Bacteria; phylum Actinomycetota; class Acidimicrobiia; order Acidimicrobiales; family Ilumatobacteraceae; genus UBA3006. Next base: position 23,383 of record JBIKZO010000008.1, read on the forward strand.
TCGACCAGCCCCTGCCAAGAGAATCTTTGGATGCTTGGGTTTTTTCGGGGTCATTGTGGTATTCAAACTTCGCAGCGCTTTCAAAATAGATGGTGCCTGTTTGACCGATCTCCAGTTCTTTGCCATCGTCATCCAAAATATGAATGACACCCTGCAGTGATTGGCCTACCGTTCCGGGGTGGGCAAGCCATTGCTCTGAATTGCAATAGACGAAGCCATTGCCTTCGCTGCCTGCATAATATTCGTGGACGATTGGGCCAAGCCAGGCAATGGTCTGCTGCTTAATGTCAATTGGGCACGGTGCAGCAGCGTGAAAGATGTGTGTCAGAGATTTGGTTTTGTATTTTGTTCGTACATCAGTCGGAAGTTTGAGCAGTCGTACAAACATCGTTGGAACTGTTTGCGAATGTGTCACCTGGTATTGCTCTATGAGTTGCAAGTATTCCTCGGCGTCGAAGTGCTCCATGATGACAGTGGTGCCACCCACGCGATGCACCGCAAGGTTCCATCGCAGTGGTGCTGCGTGATAGAGCGGTGCTGGCGACAAATAGATGGTGCTGTCGTTCATCGCAAACAAGAATTGTCCAAGCGAAGTAACGCCATTTGGTGATCCGAGAGGGTTGTTGCCGAGGTTGAGTGCGACGCCTTTTGGGCGACCAGTTGTGCCGCTTGAATACAACATGTCCGAACCGTCCACGCGATCGTCTAGTGGAAGTACCGATTGCTGAGCAACGATTGCTTCATAGCTGTCGTAATCGTCGATCACTCCGTCCAGCATGAGACGAAGCTCAACGTGTGGAATTGAATCCGAAATTTCCGCTGCTTGGTCGGCTTTGTATTTGCTCGTAATAAACGCCTTGGCGTTGCAGTCATTGATGATGTAGGTCAATTCATCAGATGTGAGGCGGCTTGAGCACGCGGTGTAAATGAGTCCTGCATAGTGGCAACCCCAGATGACTTCGAAATATCGGGGATGATTTTCAAGGCATATTGCGATGTGATCACCTGGACGCAAACCATGTTGAAAGAGCAATTGGCTGAGACGATTAGCAGCCTCGTCGAGCTCCTTATAGGTAATAACTTGAGACGTTGAAGCCATGATGATGGCTGGCTTGTTTGGAGTGACGGCGGCGATTTGTCCTGGAAACATAGCCAAAAGTTAGCCCAAATTTTGAGGCATCTAGCAATTTGGGATAAGGAACTCACAGGACCAATACAGCGTAAAGTGTCAGGGGTTACTAGATTTGTTGTGTACTAAAAAGTTATAAAAGGAGCGGAAATGTCGACAGATCAAATGCAGACGTCGTTGGACGAGCAGATCATTAACGATGCGGTAACTGAACTACTTGAGGCTTTTCCGCCAAGCAAGACAAAACCTGTGGTGTTTTTGGGTGAGCAGTACGACCGTGGCCTTGCATGGGTGCACTTTCCCGTTGGTTCAGGTGGACTTGGGTTGTCACCGAAACATCAGAAAATTGTGAGCGAAAGATTGTCGGCTGCGGGAAGTCCGAATGCCTATGCACGTAATCCAATCGGTTATGGAATGTGCGGGCCAACTGTTGTCGAATGGGGCACACCAGAGCAATGCAAAAAATACCTGCGACCACTGTTCACTGGTGAAGAAATTTGGTGTCAATTGTTTTCTGAGCCAGGTTCGGGTTCGGACTTTGCTGGACTTTCCGCAAAGGCAATCCGCGACGGCGACGAATGGTTGGTCAACGGACAAAAAGTATGGACCACCTTGGCCCATCTCTCGAAGTGGGGTTTGCTAGTAGTACGCACAGACCCCGATGCTGTGAAGCATGCTGGAATGACTGCTGTAGTAGTTGATATGCAAGCACCAGGAGTAGAGGTAAGACCATTGCGCCAAATGACTGGTGAAGCCGAATTCAATGAGGTGTATTTCACCGATGTTCGTGTTCCAGTCGCTGAAACACTTGGTGGACCAGGCGATGGTTGGCGCGTGAGTTTGACAACACTGATGAATGAGCGAGTTGCGATTGGTGGTGCGATTCCGCCAAGGGCGTCTGGTCCAATCCGTGAGGCAATGAAGATTTGGGAAAAGATGCCGACAGAGCAGAAAGATGCTGCAACTCGCGACAAGCTGACTCAATTGTGGATTCGGGCTGAAGTTCTTCGACTCACCAACATTCGAGCGGGACAAAATCGCAAACTAGGTGTTCCAGGCCCAGAGGGTTCAATCGGCAAGATGGCCAGTGCCGATCTCAACAAGCAGACTTATGAGTTCTGTATTGAACTGATGGGTGCGCACGGCATGTTGTACGGAAGTTATGAAATGGTGCGCCCGGAAACGGCGATGAGCTTTGACTCTGTGCCTAAAGCATTCTTGCGTGCTCGCGCCAACAGCATTGAAGGCGGAACGAGCGAAGTGATGAAAAACATTCTCGGTGAGCGAATGCTTGGACTGCCAGGCGATGTTCGCGTCGATCGCGAAATTGCATGGAGCAAAGTGCCGCGAAATTAATTCGTAAGTTTTTGCAAAACGGTGCTGGCGCTTACCGAACGATCGTCCAAGTGTTGACCGCTCAGAAAATTCCCACCGATCATCACGGTAGATGCTTGCTCGATCGCATGTTGTAGCTGGCGGATGTTTCGGGGTGGTGGAAAATACTCATCTTCGGTTGTGAGCCGAACTTCCTCTACTCCTAAACGGGGAGCAAGTCGGTTGACTACAGCCATTACGAGTTCTTCGGGTGCAGAGGCTCCCGCTGTGACTCCGATTGTGCCTGCAAGTCCTTCAGGAATTTCGTCAGCAGAGTTGATGCGCAGAACTGTTTTGCAATTCATAGACCTCGCCAATTTTTCAAGCGCAAGAGTGTTTGACGAATTTGATGAACCGATAATTATTACTGCGTCGCAATCTTCCACAATTTGCATGAGCGCCGTTTGTCGGTTGGTCGTAGCAAAGCATAAATCGCTTTTCCCTGGTTGCCATACTTGAGGGAAGCGAACTTTTACGGCCTGCGCTACTTCTTGCCAGTCTCGATGAGACAGTGTTGTTTGTGCCAGCAGCGCAAGTGGTTCGTTTGTATCGGCTAATGCTGCAACGTCTTCTATTTTTTCGACGCGGGTGGTGGCGTGTGGGGCAACTGCCATAGTGCCAACGGCCTCTTCATGACCCTCATGGCCGATATAAATGATTTTGTATCCCTTATTGGAGCGAACGCGTAGTTCGTGGTGAACCTTGGTAACAAGCGGGCAGACCGAGTCGACCACATAGCCACCACGACTGATTGCGTTGGATACAACCTCTGGGGCAGAGCCGTGTGCAGACAACATAATCGGGCTTCCTACAGGAATGTCCTCAATATGGTCCACGAAGATGACACCCTGTGCGATGAATCGATCGACGACGGACTTGTTGTGCACGATCTCGTGAAAGCAATACACGGGAGCCGGGAACGTGCGAACCATCCATGAAAGAGCCTTGATAGCCATCTCGACACCAGCACAAAAGCCGCGGGGAGCAGCGAGAAGAACTCGTTCAACTTGTGATGTAGTCGTCTCGCTCACAGTTTCACTTTAGTGCTCATCGTTCTCACACAAACCGCTTGTACAATGCATGCGTGACTGAACGATTGCCAACCGTAGTGATCGTCGGACGACCCAATGTGGGCAAGAGCACTCTCTTTAATAGGTTTTTGGGCGCTCAGGTTGCAATTGTCGAAGATCAACCGGGTATCACCCGCGACCGTTTTGAGCGCGACGTCGAGTGGATTGGTAAGAAGTTCAGTGTCGTTGATACGGGCGGATGGATGCCTGGCGGCACCGAACTGGACACCAAAGTGAGTCGTCAAGTAGAGGAGGCAGCGCGAGCCGCCGACCTCGTGCTATTTGTAGTTGATACATGGGTTGGAGTGACTCACGACGATGAACTCATTGCTGCTTGGCTGAGAAAGACTGATCGTCCGGTACTTGTTGTGTCCAACAAGATCGACTCTGAACGTCGCGAGACAGACCGCTGGGATTTCTTGTCTCTTGGGTTTGGCGAGCCAATCGCAGTATCAGCATTGCATGGTCGCAAATCGGGTGACTTACTGGATGCAATTCTTGAGCGCGTTGAAGCGCTCGACATGGAACCAGAACCAGAGCTTGGTGATGCCATCCGTGCTCCCGGCATTCCCCGTGTGTCAATTGTTGGTCGACCAAACGTAGGTAAGAGCACCCTTTTTAATCGCTTGGTAGGCGAGGACCGCTCCATTACTCACGACATGCCAGGGACCACGCGTGATGCAATCGACACACAGGTCGATACTGAAGATGGACCAATGGTTTTCGTCGACACAGCCGGAATGCGTCGAAAAAGCAAAGTCGATGAGTCGGCGGAGTATTACTCGTTCGTTCGCGCGCTGCGTGCAGTGGATGAATCGGATGTCGCACTGTTGGTAATTGACGCACACGATGGCATTACGAGCCAAGATCAAAGACTTGCCGAGCGCATTGATGCTGCAGGTTGTCCGGTGATAGTGATCCTCAACAAGTGGGAGACACTCGACGCCGAAGGCCGTGAACATATCGACAACGAAATGACTCGCAAGTTGTATTTCATTGGTGATGCTCCGGTGCTCAAGGTTTCTGCACTGACTGGCAAGGGCGTGCACCGCTTGCTGCCAATCTTGCAAGAGTGCATTGTGCACTATCACAAGCGTGTGCCTACTCGAGACGTCAACAAAGTGATGGCCGAGGCGCAACAAAAGCAACCAGCGGGTAGCGGCGCACGTGTTCTCTATGCACTTCAAGGTGCGACCGATCCTCCAACGTTTACGTTGTTTGTCAATCGCGAGTTGCCTGCTCCATATTTGCGTTATCTCGAGCGCTGCATTCGTGAGAAGTTTGAATTTGGTTCAACGCCAATCAAAATGCGTGTCCGCAAACGCTCAGAGTAGACGTATGCCTTGGTGCGAGGAATGTTCAAAGTATTTGGCGCCCAGCGCGATGTTGGCAGATGGTAGTTGCCCCAAATGTTTGAAACCAATTGCGGACATCAATATCAATGGTGGTCTCACCGCTAAAACGATCAATATTAAAAAACTCGCACAGAGTTCTGCTGACGAGGATGTTTCCGTGCCTTGGCATTTCAAACTCCTGGTTGGAGCATTGATCATTTATTTATCTTGGAGAGTTGTAGATCTCTTTCGCTAGGGTAAGTTGCCAAGATGCGGGCTGTAGCGCAGCTTGGTTAGCGTGCTTGTCTGGGGGACAAGAGGTCGCGGGTTCAAATCCCGCCAGCCCGACTAAGGAAACGTTTCTGGATCAACTCATCCGGGTTAACTGTTCGATGCGTAGCCAACCATCGACAGCGAGATTGCCGCCAGCACTAGACCGATGATTTGGCTCTTATGCAGTTTTTCTTTGTCCAGGGTGACAGCAAGTCCCACTGTGGAAACTGGGTAGAGCGCGGTGATCACACCAACAAGTGAGAGCAATCCGCCATGGATGGCCAGGAGGTACAGACCATTGGCTGTTGTGTCCAGTAAACCGGAAAGCACTGCAAGAGGTAGAACGCGGCGAGCAACATGTATCCGCCCCGAGCCGAGATACGCAACGATCGCAACAGTAGGAACACTGACGAGGCGCTGACCTAGCAGCGGCCATAAACCAGCATCGTCTGAAGTCTGTGCAAGACAGACAAAGATCACTCCAAAACCGAGACCAGAAATAAATGCATAAACAATTACGCGCGCAGTCGTAGGCAGGTCATGGTGACCGAGTGCATCACCGACGAGAGCCACCGCAGCTGCTGCTATGGCCATTCCAACATAGGCGATTGATGCTGGGCGTTCACCTTGAATCAGACCAACAACAACTGGACTACACATACCTACGATTGCCGTAATCGGAGCTACCACCGTCATGGATCCAAGTGACATTGCTTGGTAAAAAGCGACCAGTGCTATTGCGCCACCAGCACCAGCGAAACCACTCCACCACCAGTCGTGTGTGCTCATAACGGGAGTGTTGCCAAAAGCAATGGCAATTGCGAGCAGAATAAGCGCAACAAATTGACCGAGAAAAGTGACCGCTGCAGCTTTGGATACTTTTGAAGCACGCCCACCGCAATAATCTGCGACTCCATATAACAATGCCGCACCACATGCCCAAACAAGAACCATGCACATCAGTATGGCGGTTACGCCCTATCCTTCAGTCGTCAGTTACAGCATTAGACAGTTAATGCGTTAGCCAGTTTGCAAAGGGGTGGTGTGTGCGCGGTTTAGGGACGTTGATCAACACCATGACGGTTCTTGTCGGCGGTGGACTGGGATTGGTTGTTGGAAATCGGATTCCAGAGCGGATTCGAGTGTTGGTGGTGCAGGTGATTGGACTGGTGACCCTTGCACTCGGACTGAGCGATGTCATAAAGACTCACAACATGGTTTTTCCGCTACTTGGCATGGTGTTGGGTGGCATCATCGGCGAAATGATCCGTGTGGAAGACCGTCTCGAGCAAGTTGGGGAAGTGTTGAAAAGAAAGTTTGCTTCAAACAGCACCGATAATCGCTTCGTAACCGGGTTTGTAACCGCTTCTCTGCTGTTTTGCGTTGGACCACTCACAATTTTGGGTGCTATTGAAGATGCAAGCGGTAAAACACCACAGCTGTACATCATCAAGGGAAGCCTCGACGGTTTCATGACTCTAATTTTTGCTGCTCTGTATGGAGTTGGTGCCATTTTTAGCGCAGTCAGCGTTTTTGTTGTGCAAGGAACATTGACTCTGTTCGGTACGCGACTTGATTTGTTGTTGGACGAGCGAATGCGAACAGAGTTATTTGCTGCCGGTGGGTTGGCGGTGATGGCCATTGGTCTGAATTTGCTTGAAATCAAAAAGATCAGACTTGGCTCGTTGCTACCAGGTTTGTTAGTTACGCCATTGTTGGTCTGGATATTTGCAACTCCTGGTGGTCTCTGGTCTTAAGTTGGAGTAATTTTTAGTTCATGTGCGGAAGATTTGTGCGCAAGACAACTGCGTTGGAGATAGCGGATATTTTCTCTTGCTCTCTCGACACAGCAGAATTACCAATCAGTTTTAACGTGGCACCTACTAGTCGCGTTTTAGGAATCGTCAATTCGGGAGGTGGGCCATCTGTTGGGGCTTTTTCGTGGGGACTGATTCCTCGCTGGGCACCTGATACATCACGCGCGGCGAGTCTGATAAATGCACGCATTGAAACTGTCGGGGAGAAGCCATCCTTTCGTGATTTGCTAGCACAACATCGGTGCGTGCTTCCGATGGATGGCTACTTCGAGTGGAATGAGCAATTACGTCATGACGCAATGAAGCCGATTAAGCAGCCTTATTATTTTTCAGCAATTAGTCAATCGGGTTACTCACACAGTGGAGTTCTGGCTGTTGCGGGATTGTGGACTGCATGGAAAGACCCGAATCAGCCGAACAGTCCAGTTGTGCACACTGTGGTTGCATTAACAACTGATGCAAACGACATGGTCAGCAAAGTGCATCATCGAATGCCAGTGTTGTTGGATGCATCAGGAGTGTCTCTGTGGCTAGATCAAAACAATGAGGATCCGCTTGCACACATCCAGGTTGTTGATAATGACGCTCTTGTTGTGTGCGCAGTGAGCACAAAAGTGAATAACGCACGCAACAACGGAAGCGAATTAATTGAACCGATTATGTTGACGCAACCTCAGCCAGTTGAAGAACTTAAATTGTTTTAAGCACCGAAGCTAATTGTTCTGCTTGTTCCGACAATCGTTCAGGATCAACATGTGCCGCCGCGTGTTCGAAAGAGAGGTCTGCCATTGTGTTTGTAGGAATGACATGTAGATGGCAATGTGGAATCTCGAATCCAGCGATGATCATCCCAACTCGACTGCAGCCATAGAGCTGCTTTTGCGCCAATCCAATCCTTTTTGCGACAAACACAAGGTGGCTTGCAGTCGCTGTTGGAAGGTCGACCCACTCGTCAATTTCCTCAATCGGAACAACCAGGGTGTGACCGGTTGCAATTGGGTTGATAGTCAGAAACGCTACGCAGATCTCGTCTTTGTAAACAAAATGGCCAGGTATCTCTCCGCGGATAATGCGGGTAAACAGGGAAGCCATAGTGAAGATTGTAGTGTCGGTGATCGTGAGCACTGAAAAGCTGAGTCTGACTTCTGGAATGTGGTCTGTTCCAAACGCAATTACGTTGGCTCGACTATTTATGTTGCCGGTTTTTTTATATGTGTTGTTTGGTCGTGACAACCGCGCGGGTGCCGCATGGTTGTTGGGTGCAATTTCGTATACCGATTGGATCGATGGCTGGGTGGCTCGAAAACTCAATCAGACTTCCGTATTTGGATCGGTGTTTGATCCTTTCGTTGATCGCATGCTGTTCATTGTGGCGACTCTTGGTGTGATGATCGATGGAGGAGTGCCAAGTTGGTTCTGTATCGCGATACTTGTGCGCGAGCTACTGGTTGGTGGGGCCATGGTGGTTGCAACCCTGTTTGGCATGCAGCGATTTGCTGTCAGCTATTGGGGCAAGTGGTACACGCTGTTCTTGATGACGTCGGTACCTTTGCTGTTATTGGGATCTAGTACGTTCGGGCTCGCGGATGGAGCAACAGCATTGGGCTGGATATTTGCGGTGCCGGGCCTTGCCTTGAGTTATTACACGGCAGTTATGTATGTGCCCATGATTCGGGCAAACCTGCGCGCAGGGCGCATTGGCTGAAGGCTACGGTAGGGGTATGACCTACACATTTTGCAACTCATGTGGTCATCGAAATCCCCCTGAATCCACATTTTGTTCCGCCTGCGGAACAGTTCTTGATCATCCGAGCGAGCGAACAATTGTGCTGGCCAAAGTTGATCCTCTGCAGGATGCACCAGGTGATCAAGACAATGTGCAAGTGCTGATGAGCGAGATTCGCGGTAATCAGAATGCCCATGGGTTGCTCGTGATGCGTTCGGGCGAGCGTTCGGGCGAGCGATTTTCTTTGACATTGGATCGGGTCGAAATTGGTCGAAATCCAGAATGCACGGTATGTCTTGACGATGTAACTGTGTCACGCCGCCATGCCGAATTGAGGCTTGGGAGTGATGGCTACCTGGTGACCGATATGGGCTCGCTGAATGGCACGTATGTCAATCAGGAGCGTGTTGAAGAGATTTTGCTGCAAAACGGCGACGAATTACAAGTAGGTAAGTATCGCATGGTGTTTTTTGACGGTGCAAGTAACTAACGCCACTTTTTAGATTTTGCTAAAGAAGTGACAGAATAT
>JBIKZO010000138.1:0-3159 GCA_044354675.1 Ilumatobacteraceae bacterium
ATGCTGTTGGCAGTCAGATCGAAGTGTTGCTCGACGGTGGTGTGCGCAGAGGCAGCGATGTGGTCAAAGCACTTGCGCTTGGTGCGCGTGCAGTGATGATTGGTCGCGCGTATTTGTGGGGCTTGGCAGCCAATGGTCAAGGTGGTGTCGAAAATGTGCTCGACGTAATTCGCGGCGGCATTGACTCGGCGTTGTTAGGGCTTGGAAAATCGCACGTCAACGAACTCACCCGTGATGACGTTGTCGCACCAGCCGACTTTTATCGCAAACTCGGAAACTAGATTTATTGAGTGTCGAGGCCTTGTGCCTCGGCCTCAGCGGCGAGTGCAATCCAATTCTCCTCGGCTGCTGCCACTTTTGTTTGGGCACTTGCGAGGTTTGCGCTGATCCGAGCGAGCGCAGTGTGATCACTGCCGGCTTGTGTTAACTCGTCAGCGATTTTTTGCTCAGCCGCATTTGCTTGAGCGAGTGTTTTTTCTGCCTGAGCAAGTAACCGTTTCAGTGTGCTCGGGCTTTTCGCAGGCTTTACTTTCGCCGAGCTAGTCGTCGTCACAACTGGTGCATCTTGCGCGATGAGTTTTCCGCGCTGTGCTGCTGCAATTTGGTGTGTGGGCGATGCATTGTGATTTTTGAGCCACCCGGCAACTCCACCCGGCACAACTGCTGCGCCACCGTGACCATCGAGTGCCAACACATCAATCACTGTGCGGTCCAAAAACACTCGGTCGTGACTCACCACAACCACAATGCCTGGCCACTCGTCTAAATAATCTTCAAGTGCGCGCAATGTGTCGAGATCCAAATCGTTAGTTGGTTCATCCAACAACAAAACGTTTGGTTGCTCAATCAACGTGAGCAACAATTGCAAGCGCCGACGCTCGCCACCAGACAACGTGGAAATCGGTGCAAACTGCGCGTCACCATCAAACCAAAATTGGCGCATCAATTGATTGTCTTCAACAGATGGGTCGCCTTTGTCGCCAGCGACTGCTTCGCGTACACGCTGATTGACATTGAGGTCGCGACCCAACTGGTCGTAGTAACCAATTTTGACCGTGCTTCCAATATCAATTTGCCCATGTGTTGGTTTGAGTCGACCAGAAATCAAATCGAGCAACGTGCTCTTGCCCGCACCGTTTGGTCCAACAATTCCAAGGCGATCGCCTGGTTCAAGTTCATGATCAAACTGATTGAGTACAAGCGCGCCAGGCTCGCCAGCCGAACTCGCTGGCCAAGAAAAACCAATGCCGTGCAATTCAACACCTTTTGAACCAAGTCGTTGGTTGCCAAGTGACAAACCCAACTCGCCACTTCGTGCAGCAGCTTCTGGGCGACGAGCAATCAATGCAGTTGCGGCTTCAATACGTGCTTTAGGTTTGGTGGTGCGTGCAGGTGCACCGCGTCGCAACCATGCAAGTTCGGTGCGCGCCAAGTTTTTGCGTCGCTGTTCTGCAGTCACTGCTTTTTCTTCACGATCAATTCGCGCAGCCAAGTACGCGGCGTAGCCAGAACCTGCATTGCGACCAGCGGGCACGTGCATATATGCATGTCCGCGATCAATCTCGAGCACTTTGTTGGTGACGCGGTCAAGCACATGTCTGTCGTGCGTTACCAAAATCAATCCACCGCGATAATTCGCTAGCCATTCTTCTAAATATGCAATTGCATCAAGATCGAGATGGTTGGTTGGCTCATCCAAGATGAGTGCATCCCATTCGCTCACCAACAGTGCAGCAAGTGCAACACGTTTTTGTTGTCCACCCGACAGTTCGGTTGTTTGAGCATCGTGCAGTCCGGCCATTCCAAGCTTGTCGAGCATCGCATCTGCGCGCCAGTCTTCGCCTACAGCCGCTCGCACACTTCCTTCTGGCAACACCGGTTGCTGCGCGAGTACTCCAATGCGCGCACCTCGACCATTGCGCACCACGCCAGCGTCGGGTCTGTAGTCGCCGCTCAAGATTCGCAACAGTGTGCTTTTGCCACACCCGTTGAGACCCACAACACCAACGCGATCGCCGTCGCTCAATGTAAAAGAAACATCGTCAAACAACGGACGATTTGGCCGCGAGGCTTTGAGCCCTTGGGCGTCGATCAAAATCACTTGATCAGGCTACGGTTTCCGAGCACTACTATTTAGTCCATGTCCACTGCACAATTGCGAGAGTCACTAAAACAGCGAGCCTGCGAAACAATTGATCGCTTCAAAAACGATCTCGAGGCAATCAGCCACGACATTCATGCTCATCCAGAAGAGAACTTTGAAGAGCATCACGCACACAAATTGCTGACTGAAGCAATTGCCGACAATGGACACAAAGTAACGCGCAAGGCCTACGGACTAGACACTGCGTTTGAATCAACAATCGGCACGCAAGGTGCAACTGTTGCCGTGTTGTGTGAGTACGACGCATTGCCAGGTATTGGTCACGCATGCGGACACAACATCATCGCTGCAGCAGGTCTTGGTGCAGGACTCGCGCTTGCTGGTCTCGCCGAAGAAGCGGGCGGTCGTCTCAAGTTGATGGGTACGCCAGCAGAAGAAGGCGGCGGCGGCAAGATCATGATGGCAAGAAAAGGCGCGTTTGACGGGGTAACTGCATCAATGATGATTCACCCTGCCGATACAGAACTTGCGCGCATGAATGCAATTGCAATTCAACATTGCTTGGTTCGTTATGTTGGCGAAGCAGCACACGCTGCGGTTTCTCCACATAAAGGACGCAACGCACTTGATGCTGCTGTGCTTGGCTACATGAACATCGCCGCATTGCGTCAACACATTTTGCCAACCGAGCGCATTCACGGAATTTTTCTCAACGGTGGAGAAAAACCAAACATCGTTCCGCGCGAATCGACAATGGATTGGTACGTACGTTCCGACACCATCAAGTCGTTGCAACCGCTCAAGAAGCGCGTTGCATCGTGTCTCGAAGGATCCGCTGTTGCAACTGGGTGCCACGCCGAACTTGATTGGCAACCAAACCCATATGCAGACATTGTCGACAACATGCCGTTGCTCAGCGCATACATCAGCAACGCAGCACAGTTTGGTCGCATGATGACAACCGATTTCTTGCCAGGCACTGGTGGCGGCTCAACAGACATGGGCAATATCAGCTATGTCACGCCATCTATCCACCCAATGATCGCTGTTTCGCC
>JBIKZO010000066.1:0-9615 GCA_044354675.1 Ilumatobacteraceae bacterium
CTGGACATGGAATCAAGCGCTCGTCCACCATGCTCACCGAACCAACTTCGGCTGCGGTGCCGCAGGCAAAGATTTCGTCGGCGATGTACAAGTCGCTTCGCGCGATGTTGTCGACACGAATGTCGTAGCCCAAATCACGTGCAATACGCATCACGCTGTTTTGTGTAATTCCCTCAAGTGCACCGGCCGATGTAGGCGGGGTCAAAATAATGCCGTCGCGCACACAGAAAATATTCTCACCTGTGCATTCGGCAATCAAACCGTTTGGCGCAAGCATGATCGCCTCGTCATATCCGGCCTTGAGTGCTTCTACTTTTGCCAGAGTTGAGTTGACGTAGTTGCCAACTGTTTTTGCAGCAGGTGGCATCGTGTTGTGATCGTGACGAGTCCATGAAGAAACCTTCATGCGAACGCCTTTCTCCACTGCATCATCACCCAAATATGCGCCCCATGGCCAGCAGGCAATAGCAATATCAACTTTGCAAGGCAATGTGTTCAATCCCATTTCGCCGTATCCGTAATACGCAAGTGGACGGATGTAGCACGCTGGCAATCCTGTCGACTTCACCGTGTCTTTTGTTGCTTGAACAATTTCTTCAACCGAATATGGCATGTCCATGCCCATGATCTTCGCCGAGTTGTACAAACGCTTGATGTGGTCGGTCAGTCGGAAAATTGCAGGACCATTCTTGGTCTCATATGCACGAATGCCTTCGAATACTCCAGTGCCGTAATGCAACGTGTGCGTCAACACGTGTACTTGCGCTTTGTCCCAATCGACAAGCTTGCCGTTCATCCAAATTTTTGGTGTCGTGGTAATTGGCATGTTTTCCTCTGTGTTGATGTGTTACGTGAATACTGAATTCGAATTGCGTTCTAAACTATCGCTCTTATTTGGCGACTCTGGCACTAATTTCGTCGCCCATTTGGCTTGTTGAGCCACTTGCTGGTGCCTGGCACGCAGCACGCACGCACTCGGCCATCACGTTTTCTCCCAAAAACTCAAGCATGTGTGCTGCCGACAAGATGGCTGCAACGGGGTTGGCTTTGCCAGTTCCAACAATGTCTGGTGCCGAGCCATGCACGGGTTCAAACATCGACGGTCCTGTGCCAGCCGGATTGAGGTTTGCAGATGACGCGATACCAATGCCACCACTTACTGCTCCACCCAAGTCGGTGAGGATGTCGCCAAACAAGTTGTCGGTCACGATCACGTCGTAGCGATGTGGGTCTTGCACAAAATAAATACAGGCAGCATCAACATGGTTGTATGCAGTTGCCACTTGCGGAAACTCTTTTGCAACACGATCAAATGTGCGCTGCCACAAATCGCCCGCAAAAGTAAGCACGTTTGTCTTGTGCACGAGAGTGAGATGTTTGCGAGTACGTGTTGCAGCCAACTCAAATGCGTAGCGCACGCAACGCTCTACGCCGTGCGCAGTATTGACGCTGCCCTGCGTTGCCACTTCATATGGCGTACCTTTGCGCAACACGCCACCTTCGCCAACATATGGCCCTTCAGTATTTTCGCGAATCACAATGAAGTCATGAGGCGTGGTGTGTCCAGGTGCAGTGCCTGCAAATGGTCGACGATTGATGTACAAGTCCAACTCAAAACGCATCTTGAGCAACAGCCCGCGCTCAATTACGCCAGGCGGCACACCAGGCGTGCCAACAGCGCCGAGCAAGATCGCATCAAAATTGCGCAACTGTGCGAGGGTTTCGTCTGACAACACTTCGCCATCGCGCAAATACCGCGCGCCACCCAAATCAAAATCGGTTGTCTCCAGTTGCGCACCAGCAGCACGCAAAACCTTGAGCGCCTCTTGCACTACTTCTGGTCCAATGCCGTCGCCACCAATGACAGCAATGCGATGCTTCTTGCCAGATGGTGATGTTGTATTTGACGTAGCCATACCCCTATATCGTAGGGCGCAATTAGCACCGCTAACCTTTGTGCGCATGGCAAAGCACCAACTTTCTCAGGCGGCCCACGACCGTTTAACCGCCGAATTTACTGATCTCACTACTCGTGGCCGTATTCAAGTAGCAGACAAGATCGAGCGCGCACGCGAAATGGGCGACCTCAAAGAAAATGGCGACTACCACGCAGCCAAAGACGAGCAGGGCCACATGGAGGGTCGCATTCGCCAGATCGAATCGTTTTTGGAAGATGCCGAGATAATTCCTCCAGCACCCGATGGCGTGGTCGGTCTTGGCACCATCGTCACCATCGTCTACGACGGCGACGCCGACTCTGATGCAGAGCGCTATTTGATTGGGCATGTTGAAGAGCGCCCAGAGGCTGGCGATGTCAGCGTGATGAGCCCAAGTTCTCCGCTCGGTTCAAGCTTGCTTGGTTCAAAAAAAGGTGCAACAGTTTCCTACGACGCACCCAACGGCAAACTCAAAGTCAAAGTGCTCGATACCGAATCTGCACGATAGAAAGTTTCAACTCACTCACAATGTCGCTCCCTCCAGGTCGTGCGCTCGAATTACCGGGGCGTGGTCAAACATTTATTCGCGAGGTGCAGGGACCACCTGGTGCTCCAACAATTTTTCTGTTGCACGGTTGGACTGCAACTGCAGATCTCAATTGGTTCACCGTATTTGACACGCTTGGCGAACATTTCCGAATCATTGCACCAGACCATCGCGGTCACGGCAAGGGCATCAATTCTAAAAGTCCATTTCGTTTAGAAGATTGCGCCGACGACGTCGCCGCGATTGCCGATGTGCTCGGCATCAATACATTTATTCCAGTTGGCTACTCAATGGGTGGCACAATTGCCCAATTGATCTGGAAGCGTCACGAATCGCGAGTGCGCGGACTCGTGTTGTGCTCGACTGCTGCAAGCTTTGCAGTATCGCGCGAAGAGCGACTGTCGTTCTTGGGGCTCACAGGGTTAGCAGTACTCGCACGCCTCACCCCCAACCAAACCATCGATTGGCTCACTGAGCAGTTGTATATGCAACGTAAGGGTGACGGTCTAGAGCCGTGGGCTCTCGAGCAGATGGCTTCACATGATTGGCGCAAAATCATTGAAGCAGGCAGTGCGATTGGCAACTTTGATTCAACTTCGTGGCTCAAACAAGTCGATGTACCAACGTCAGTTGTGATTACCACCAAGGATCAGGTCGTTGCAGTTGATCGCCAGCAGCGACTGATCGAATTGCTTGACGATGTAGACGCGCACTTCATTGATGGCGCACACAACGCTGTTTACACCGATCACCGCACATATGTGCCGATGTTGCTTGCTGCAATCACAAGCGTTCACCAACGCTCAAAACCTCTGCAGTAAAAGCGACTATCGATCGGCTAGAGATCTAGCCCAATGTCGAGCACTTTGGCAGAGTGTGTAAGTGCTCCTACCGAGATGTATCGCACACCAGTTGCGCCAACTGCGACGGCTGATTCCAGCGTCAGTCCACCGCTTGCTTCCAAGATCACATCTTTGCCAGTTGCGTTTCGATGACTTGCGGCAATCGCCACAGCTTCTTTGAGCACTGATGGCGCCATGTTGTCGAGCAATACCAAATCGGCGCCTGCGCCAAGCGCAATTTGCAATTGATCAAGCGTGTCAACCTCTATTTCAATCGCAATGTCTGGCGCACCAGCACGCACAAGCGCAAATGCTTCAGCCACTCCACCTGCTGCGGCAATGTGATTATCTTTCACAAGTGCGGCATCCGACAACGACATGCGGTGGTTAACCCCTCCGCCGCATCGCACCGCATATTTTTCGAGTGCACGCATACCTGGCGTTGTTTTGCGAGTGTCGCGCACTTGTGCACCGGTTTTGGCAAGCGCATCGGCCCATTCACTCGTGGCAGTTGCGACACCACTTAAATGACATAGCAAATTGAGCGCGGTGCGCTCAGCAGTCAGCAATCCACGTGTGGGTGCGTCAATGCTCATCAGTCTGTCGCCATGCTTTACCCGAGCACAGTCATCAACGTGCTTGGTCGCCACAATCTGGTCGCTGCCACACACCATCTCGAGCACTGCAATTGCCACGTCAAGCCCCGCAATGCATCCGTTCATACGAGTAGCAAATACTCCAGTGCTTCGTTGGCTTGCTGGCACTGTCGCATTGGTGGTCACGTCGTGACCATTTTTTAAATCTTCGTCGAGCGCTACCGCAATAAGACGGCGCACATCATCCAGCACGAGCCCACTGGCCACCAAACGTTGGGCAATTGCATCAGAGAGTTGATGGTGTTGCATCGCTAAGCACTCTCTCTAGGCAAGTTGTCGATAATCAGTTGATTGTTGCGTAATGAAACTTGCAAATGTCGCAACCAAATATCACGTGCCTCCACCGTGTCGGTGCGCCTGTGGCATCCCCTGCTCTCAGTGCGGGCCAATGCCGACGCAGCAACGGCTGTGGCAACTGTCAAAATATTCGTTGCTTCAAAATTGCGCCGCGATGCTGGTGTATTGGAATCAATCTTTTCGGCCGTCACTGCTAACGCGTCCATTGTTGCTTGCAGCCCTTCTGGCCGACGCAAAACACCAACATGTTTCGACATCGTTACACGCACATGCGCACGCAACGAGTCATCCAACAATCCCACCGTGTTGTGTGCATGCGGATCAATCGCGTCAATTATTGGTTCAACACGTGTTGGCATTTTCCATGCCAAGTTGCGACCAACTCGCGTGCCCACCACAAGACTTTCGGTCAGGCTGTTTGACGCCAGTCGATTTGCGCCATGCACGCCGGTGTAGGCCACTTCACCAACGGCGTACAACCCTTCAACTTCGGTGGTTCCATCCATGTTCGAGTCGATTCCGCCACATGTGTAGTGGGCTGCAGGCGCAACAGGAATGCGATCGTGTTGTGGGTCAATGCCTGCTGCATTACACGCTTTGGTGATGAATGGAAACCGTGTTGCAAAGCGTTCGCCAATGTGTGTCGCATCCAAATACACATGGTCATCTACACCATTTATGTTTTGCGCCATCCGCGCACTGATCGCTGCAGCAACCACATCTCGCGGCGCCAAGTCTTCTTGCGGATGCACACCTTGCATAATTCTTTCGCCGGCAGCATCAAATAACACTGCGCCTTCGCCACGCACTGCTTCCGAGATCAAGACCTGTTGAATCGTTGACCCAACTTCTTGCCACAACACCGTTGGATGAAACTGCACAAATTCAAGATCGCGCAAAGTCAGGCCCGCACGGAGTGCAAGTGCGTGACCATCGCCAGTTACCGCAGGTGGATTAGATGTGCTTGCAAAGACCTGGCCGTACCCTCCGGTCGCAATCACTATCGCGCGCGCAGTAACTACTCCAACGCTTTCAACCGTTCCATCACCGTTGAGAATCGCAATGCGTATGCCAGCAACTTGACGTTTTCCCGACGCAAGGTCTGGTCCAAACACCAAGTCAAGAGCAAATGCATTTTCCAAAACTTCCACACCGGCGTTAATTGCGTTTTCGTCCAGTGTGCGCTGAATCTCGGCACCCGACTGATCGCCGCCTGCATGCACAATGCGCGATCTCGAGTGTCCACCTTCGCGCGTTAGTGCACGAGATCCATCTGCACTCGGATCAAAAGCGGCACCCATCTTTTCCAAATAGTCAATGGCAGTTGGCGCATCGCGCACCAACGAACTCACTGCATTCTCATCACACAGTCCGCCACCTGCATCCAATGTGTCACGCACATGTTCGGCAAACGTGTCGGCTGGGTCAAACACAGCGGCTAGTCCACCCTGCGCCCATGCGGTCGATCCGGCATCGAGCGTGTCTTTGGTAACGATCAACACATCGCGCACCGGCCGAGCAGCAAGTGCCGCCGCCAAACCAGCAGCACCAGAGCCAAGCACCACAACATCGGTGTCTCTCGTCCACGACACAGCCGGAGCACTCAATGCTTTGGGCAAAGAAACTTCGCGTGTCGTCACGACTACTGCTATTCCTTTGTCCTTGACGGTGTTCCTATCGCAATCATGCGCTCAACCGAGAGTCGCGCTCTGTCGGCAATGTCTCGTGGCACAGTTACTTCGTCTTTACCTGTGCGCAATGCCTCCAACAATTTCTCTGGAGTATTCATCTTCATGTACTTGCACACTGCTGCGCGATTGACCGGCTCAAAAATCACAAGCGGGTTGGCTTTGCGCAATTGATGCAACATTCCTGTTTCGGTTGCTACCAAAACTTTTTCGGCGCGCGTATCTTTGGCGGCGGTAATCATCCCCGACGTCGACAATATTTTGGTGCGCTCGGCTGGCACCGCTCCACTCGAGGCTAAATACATTGCCGATGTTGCGCATCCACATTCGGGATGAATAAACAATTCTGCTTCTGGCTCGGCAGCAACCATGGCTTTTAAGTCTTGACCATTGATACCGGCATGCACATGACACTCGCCCATCCAAATGTGCATGTTGGTCCGACCTGTTACGCGTTGCGCGTGTGCTCCCAAAAATTGATCTGGGCAAAACAGAATTTCTGTATTTGGGTCTATCGACTGCACCACTTCAACAGCGTTTGACGACGTGCAACAAATATCTGTCTCGGCCTTCACTGCTGCCGTTGTGTTGACGTAGCTCACTACTACAGCTCCAGGATGCTCGGCCTTCCACATACGCAACTGTTCGGCGTTGATGGTGTCTGCAAGCGAGCAACCTGCTCGTGCATCAGGAATGATCACGGTCTTGTCGTAGCTCAGGATTTTTGCAGTCTCGGCCATAAAGTGCACGCCACAGAAAATGATTGTTGATTCTTTTACCTGCGCTGCAATGCGCGACAGAGCAAGCGAGTCACCTACATGGTCGGCTACATCTTGTATTTCTGGCAATTGATAGTTGTGCGCCAAAATAACGGCGTCTCGATCTTTGGCAAGTTGTCGCACCTCTTGCGCCCAAGTACTCACACCTTCAAGTTATCGGCAGATCAACTACCTACTTGTTTTTGCTGCTAGATCTCGCTTCTAGATCTCGCTACGTGAACTGGGCTGTCGAACCAGAGGTTATTCACTGCATCAGCAAGACTGCCACGTGCCGACCCAGCGTCAGTCACAATCTCTTTGGGCGTATCAGCAAATCGCAATACCGATCCCACGCCATGGTCTCCAACCACCACAACGAGTCGTACTCTGCGACGTTGAGGATGTTGGCTTGGCGGAACTTTTTCATTTGCATCGTCATCGTCATCATCGGCGTCATCATCATCACTCTCATGACTGCGATCAATCGGTGCCGCCCATCCGCATGTCAACACCACTGCGGCGTCAAACATTCGAACGATGGCGCTCGTTGGTGCATCAATCAATTCATATACATCGCCGTGCTCGGCAAGAAATGTGATTCGTAATGCGCCATCTTCAAGCCGATCAACTCCTCCCGCATCAACCACGCTGATGCCATAGAGGCGAGCACGCTTCAGATCAAATCCGTCGAGCGACATATGCAGGCTCTGTTCGACACAGGTGGCTAGGGCTACTGGTGTATTCGTGTGTTTTGTCATGCCCCGATGTGTACGTGAGGCAGCACCAAGTGCAGTGCAACGGTGATTTTTTGTATAAATCACGGCAGAATAGAGGAATGGCAAATCCGACCACACGCCCACTGACCTTGCCGCAAAAAGTGTGGGACCGTCACATGGTCAATAACGCTCCTGGCGACGCCGAGTTGTTGTATATCGATTTGCACCTTGTTCATGAAGTAACCAGCCCACAGGCATTTGACGGACTGCGCATCAACAATCGCAAAGTTCGTCGCCCCGATCTCACTGTTGCAACCGAAGATCACAACGTGCCAACCAAAGACATCCACTTGCCAATTGCTGATCCGATCTCGGCAAAACAAATTGATGTCATGCGTGCTAACGCCAAAGAGTTTGGCATCACGTTGTATCCAATGGGCGATCCGAAGCAAGGCATCGTGCACGTCATCGGGCCCGAGCAAGGTCGCACGCTTCCTGGCATGACCATCGTGTGCGGCGACAGCCACACTGCAACGCACGGCGCATTCGGCGCACTTGCATTTGGTATCGGCACGAGCGAAGTCGAGCATGTGCTCGCCACACAAACACTTCCGCAAACTCGTCCAAAGTGGATGAGCGTCACAGTTGAAGGCACGCTCACACCGGGCGTCACTGCAAAAGATGTGATCTTGGCAATCATTGGCCAAATCGGCACGGGTGGCGGTATCGGCCACGTCATCGAATATCGCGGATCTGCAATTCGTTCGCTGTCGATGGAAGGTCGCATGACTGTGTGCAACATGTCGATCGAAGCCGGCGCAAAGGCTGGTCTCATTGCGCCCGACGACATCACGTTCGACTACCTACAGGGTCGCGAGTACGCACCAGCAGGTGCTGCATGGGATCAAGCAGTTGCCGAGTGGCGCACACTCGTTTCAGACGAAGGTGCTGCATGGGACAAAGAAGTTGTAATTGATGCTTCAACCATCAAGCCGCAAATCACGTGGGGCACCAACCCTGCTCAAGTGCTTGGAATTGATGACCGCATTCCAAACCCAGACGATTATGCCGACGCAACCGCACGCGACACCGTTGCGCGCGCACTCACCTATATGGGTCTCACTGCCGGCACACCTATTCGCGACATTACTGTCGACACCGTGTTCATCGGTTCGTGCACCAACAGCCGCATCGAAGACTTGCGTGCTGCTGCTGCGGTATTCGAAGGCCGCACTGTCACCGTTAAGCGCGTGATGGTCGTACCTGGTAGCCACCAAGTCAAAAAGCAGGCCGAAGCCGAGGGTCTCGACAAAATCTTCATCGCAGCAGGTGTCGACTGGCGCGAGCCTGGTTGCTCAATGTGCTTGGCGATGAACCCAGACAAGCTTGCACAAAACGAGCGCAGTGCATCTACTTCCAATCGCAACTTTGAAGGTCGTCAGGGTCGCGGCGGTCGCACACACCTCGTTTCACCACAAATTGCTGCAGCCACTGCAGTTGCTGGCCACTTCGCTACTCCAGCAGATTTGAAATGAGCACCGAGTCATGAAAAAAGTAAGCATCATCAGCGGTCGCGGAGTTCCACTCAAGCGCTCAGACGTCGACACCGACCAAATCATTCCTGCAGAGTGGCTCAAGCGTGTCGAGCGCACGGGTTTTGAAAAAGGTTTGTTTTCTACTTGGCGCGATGATCGCAACTTTGTGTTGAACGACGAGCGTTACGTTGGCGCATCAGTTTTGGTTGCTGGTCCAAGCTTTGGCGTTGGCTCGTCACGCGAACATGCTGTGTGGGCACTTCAGCAGGGCGGATTTGATGCCGTCATCGCCCCAAGTTTCAGCGACATCTTCCGCAACAACTGCACAAAAAATGGCTTGTTGCCAATTGTCTTGTCAGAGCCAACCGTCAACCGCATTTGGGCAGTCATTGAAAACGATGCAACAGCCGAAATCACCATTGACTTACATCGCTTCACTGTCGAGATTCCAAGTGCCGGTATCACCGAGACGTTTGACATGGACACCGAGACACAACAACGTTTCATCAATGGTCTTGACGACATCAGCATCACGTTGGCCGATGCCGATGCGATATCCAAGTTTGAGGCTTCTCGCCCAGCTTGGCTCGCCGCTCGCTAACCCTTGCCGCATCTAAACAGTAAGTTCATCCAGGTTTA
>JBIKZO010000067.1:0-9280 GCA_044354675.1 Ilumatobacteraceae bacterium
CAGTCACGGCTAAAAATCCCCTTCTTCATCGTCACTATCTTCCACTGAACTTCCCTCTGCCACCAAATCTGGCCCCATTGCATCCACGATGAGCACCGTTGCAAACTCGCCAACTGGCAGGTCTCGACTTACATGCACAATGCCGTCGATCGACGGTGCTTCCCAGTGTGTGCGACCAATACCCACTTCGTCGACAAGTACCTCGACCGTGCGACCAATGAGCGCATCACGTTGCACTGCCGTGATGTTGTCTTGCATCTCGCGCAATTCGGCGATTCGCTCGTTCATGAGTTCGGTTGGCACATGATCAGGCAACGTCATTGCATGCGTGCCCTCTTCGGGACTAAATGTAAAGAATCCGCACCAATCCAACTGTGCGTCCTCAACAAACTGCAACAACTGGTCGTGGTCTTCTTCGGTCTCACCCGGATATCCAACAATGAAGTTGCTACGAAAAGCAGCATCAGGCGACAATGCGCGAATGTCGTTAATGCGCTTCAAGAATCGCTCTCCATCACCCCACCTGCGCATGCGACGCAAATGAGTCTTACTGACATGCTGCAACGAAAGGTCGAAGTACGGCACACCCGTATCGAGAATTGCTGCGATTAATTCGTCGCTCAAGTCACTTGGATACAGATACAGCAAACGAGTGCGCTTCACTTTGGCGGCAACAGCGCGCACAAGTGGAACAATGGAACCAGCACCAAGTTCACTCGGGCGGTCCTTGCCATAACTTGCAAGATCCTGCGCGATCAACACGATCTCTTTTGCGCCGAGCTCGTCTACCTCATGCAAGATCTGAGAAATATCGCGACTGCGTTGCGGGCCCCTAAAACTTGGGATCGCACAAAAACCGCAATTGCGGTCGCAACCTTCGGCAATTTTTACATACGCCCAAGGTGCTGTGCTCTTTGGTCGCGGCAAGTTGAGCAGATCAAATGATGGAATTGGCGCAGCCGACACCGAAATTGGTTTGCGACCCATCTGCACCGGCACACCAAAGCCGGCAACTTGATCTACTTCGGGAAGCGCCTCGGCGAGTTCGGCCCCGTAGCGCTCGGCCATACAGCCAGTGACCACAAGTCGGGCGCCATCTTTGCGTTGCGCTCCAAGCGCAAGCACCGTGTCGATACTTTCCTTGCGCGCATCTTCAATAAATGCACAAGTATTTACAACAACCAAGTCTGCAAGTGAAGGGTCATCGGTGGCGATTAAGCCATCAGCAAGCAAGGTGCCAACAATTTTGTCTGAGTCGACATCGTTCTTTGGACAGCCAAGCGTCTCGACATAAAAACGTTGCTGCACAACATGTAATCCTACTGCTCACCCGTTTAGTAATTGAGCTTGAGCCCCTTATATGGCCACGGCATCGACACCAATCTGCCCGTTCCAGAAAGCGTGATGTATGCAGTCTTATTGTCTGGTCCGCCAAAGCAGATGTTGGTCGTGAGCGGGTCGCCGGTCAAAATCTGTTCAAGCACTACGCCTTCTGGCGAGATCACTGTGATGCCAGCAATTTGCAGACCAATTGTTGCAACACAGACATTGCCGTCTCCGTCAACCGCAAGCGAATCAAGAAATTGCAAGCCCGGCAGTCCACACAGCAAGCAAGAAGGATCAATCGACGAAAATGGTGTTGTCTCGCCTGGCGCAGTAACCGTTGCTTGGTAGACGCGACCCGTGTAGGTCTCTGCCCAATACAATTTGGTGCCGTCTGGAGACAAGCCGACTCCGTTTGGAGACTCCGCAGGAAAAATAACTTCCTTGATCATCGAGCCATCGGTCTTGGCGTAAAAGATACCAGTGAAGTCAGCCGTACGTTGCTGACGAATGCCGTAGTCGGTAAACCACATGCCACCGAGCTTGTCGAACACCAAGTCGTTTGGTCCGCGCAACTTGATGCCATCGCACTCTGTGTAGAGGTCGGTCACTTTGCCTGTTGCAATATCCACGCGTTGAATGCGGCCACCTATGTAGTTGTCCGGATTAAACGGACCAGGAAATGTCAGTCCAAGAAAATCAACTTCTGAAAATGATCCACCGTTGTTGCACAAATAAATTGCGCCATCAGGACCAATCGCAATTCCGTTTGGGCCACCAGGAGTATCCGCAATTTTTTGCTTACTTCCGTCTGGCAACACTCGCGTAATCACTTTGCCAAACATCTCCACCAAAATCACACTGCCATCGGGCATAGCGATTGGTCCTTCGGGAAAACGGAGTCCAGATGCGATTTCAGTAAATTCGGTCATGGCGAGACTTTAGATCTCCAACTGGCCCGCCGTGCAAGCGGCACAAAACTCGCTAACTTGCTTGTTGCAGTTGCTCGAGTTCTTCCAATGTCATCAACACTTCGCGAGGCTTTGAGCCATCGCTTGGGCCGACTATGCCGCGGCTTTCGAGCAAGTCCATAATGCGGCCAGCACGGGCAAAACCGATCTTGAGCTTGCGCTGCAACATTGATGTTGAGCCCTGACGAGTGCGCACGACTAAGTCCATTGCTTGACGCAACAATTCGTCGTCGTCACTGTCTCCAGTGGTGCCACCAAACAGATCTGCACCGCTGCCACCACTCTTCTCGCCATCGACACCAGAAACATAGACAACTTCGGGTGCTTGGCGACGCCAATGCCCAACAACCTTGCGCACTTCGGCTTCATCAACCCATGCCGACTGAATTCGCTGCGACACCGATGTGTTTCCAGGCAATAACAACATGTCGCCCTTACCAATCAGTTTCTCTGCGCCGGGCTGGTCCAGAATCACGCGACTGTCGGTAAGGCTCGATACCGCAAACGCCATACGAGCAGGAATGTTTGCTTTGATAACACCCGTAATGACGTTGACGCTTGGACGCTGCGTTGCAACTATCAAGTGAATACCGACCGCACGCGCTTTTTGCGCAATGCGAGTGATGCAGTCTTCTACGTCACGAGCCGCAACCATCATCAGGTCGTTCAACTCATCAACCACAATCAAGATGTATGGAATGCGATCAAAACTCTGGTCGGTGTTTTGTTCTTCCGACAAGTCTCCGCGGTCGTACGCAGCGTTGTAACCGACAATGTCTCTGAAGCCGGCCTCGACCAACAAGTCGTAACGACGCTCCATCTCTTTGACTGCCCAACCCAGCGCATTGGCAGCTTTCTTTGGGTTTGTTACTGGCGGTGTGAGCAAGTGTGGCAACCGTGCGTACTGCGCCATTTCAACTTGCTTTGGGTCAATCAAAATCATCTTCACTTGATCCGGAGTCGAACGCATCAGTACCGACGTGATGATGCAGTTAATCGCACTCGACTTACCAGCACCAGTGGTACCAGCAATCAACATGTGTGGAGTTGTAGAGATATTGAGAAACACTGCCCGACCAGCAATGTCTTTGCCCACTGCAACATCAAGTGGATGTCCGGCTGCTCGTGCTTCTTGCGACATCATCAAATCACCAAGCGACACCAACTCGCGTTGCGCGTTTGGCACTTCAATACCAATTGCCGACTTGCCAGGAATTGGAGCCAAGATGCGAACATCAGTTGCAGCCATTGTGTACGCGATGTCACGAGACAGCGAAGTCACTTTGGCAACTTTGACGCCACCACCTAACGACAACTCAAATCGTGTAACTGTTGGGCCGCGCGTGTATCCAACTAGATCGGTTTCGACGCTGTGTTCTTTGAGCGCTTCAACCAGTTTCATGCCACGCTCTTGAGTTGCGCGCTCGTCGGCCTTCTCATGTCGAGTCACAGTCAACATGTCGAGTGTTGGCAATGACCAACTGCTTGGGTTGGCACCTGGCCCAAGCGGCATCTGTTGAGCGATACCTTTCACGATTGCGGCAGCCGTAGGTGAAGGCGTCGAAACGGGAACATCTGTTTGCGAAAGCTTTGGCTTGCGCTTTTTGCGTTCGCGACGAGGCTTTACTTCTTCTTCGTATTCATCTTCTGCTTCAACCGCATCTTCTTCAACATCATCTCTCCCTGCTACGTCGTCGTCATCAAGCGCGATGTCGTAAAACCTTGGTTCGTCAGACTCATCGTCAAATTGCTCATCACGACTGCTATCACGACTGGCATCACGGCGGCCCTGCGGCATTGATACTCCGTTTACCCACGCCGAGATGCGGCGATACAACTCTGGCAACGTATTACCAGTAATCAACAACACACCGCCAAGCATTGACCCGAGTAACAAAATTGTTGTGGCAATACCGCCAATGCTTTGTCGCAACGGCTCCCCGATCAACCAGCCCATCCATCCGCCAGCACTCGAGAGCGCGTTCATTTCTGCACTTATCGAGCCACCACCTTTCAGAATGTGAATTTCGCTCAACACTGCAATCGACAACACAGTCCAACCCAATGCGAGTCGGACACGATGTTGCACTTCGGTGCGCTTAATAAAGGCAACTCCGGCACCGATAACCAGCACCGGAATGACGAACCGCCCGACACCGATTGTCCAAGACAACAACGTGTTAAGACCGCGACCAACCGGCCCAGCCATGCGCGCATACACCGACATAAAGAGCAGAATGCCAAGACACACCAAGGCGATGCCACCAAATTCGTGGCCCCGACCCTCAAGGATTGACTTCAGCACCGAAGGGCGGCGAGCGCGTCTAAATTGCATCTCGTCGGGGTCAACCGGTTTGTGGCTGCGCAGTGGCCTGATCTGGGCGTCGCCGCGTGATGCCGGTCGCGACTGGGCGCGACCCGATTGAGACCCCTTACGGGGCTTGTTTGCCATTGAACAAACTTACCAATGGGGTACTACCCAATTGGGGCATACCCAAATTGGGCCTATGCCTCCATCACGATCGGCACAATCATCGGTCGGCGCTTGGTGCGCTCTGACACAAACTTGCCAGCAGCACGGCGCACTTCTTTTTCGAGTGCGTCCACGTCACGAGTGCCCGCTTTGAGGGCCTTCTCCACAGCCTTCGACACCGTTGCAACCGCCTCATCAATCAAATCTTCTGCTTCTGGCGCATACACCCAACCACGCGTAATGATTTCTGGGCCAACGAGCACTCGCCCAGCGTCGATATCGACGGTGACGACAACAACGACAACACCCTCTTCGGCCAAAACCTTGCGGTCACGTAATACGCCCTGACCAACATCGCCAACTATGCCGTCTACATACAACATGCCTGCGGGCACTCTTCCTGCAAGTTCAATACCGTTATCAGTGATCTCGATTACGTCGCCGTCTTCGCACAGCACAATGCGCGAGTCTGGAACGCCCATCGTGCGAGCATGCTTTGTGTTCGCAACCATGTGGTGGTACTCGCCATGAATTGGCACAAACCATTCGGGCTCAGTAATCGATAAATACATTTTGAGGTCTTCGGCTTGTGCATGACCAGTTGCGTGCACGTCGGCAATACCCGAATGCACCACATCTGCTCCAGCGCGCAACAAGCCATCGATTACGCGATTGACATTGCTTTCGTTGCCAGGAATTGCGTGGCTCGAAAAAATCACCAAGTCTTTAGGTCCGATCTTGACGAACTTGTTGTCACCGCGCGCCAACAGTGAAAGTGCGGCCATCGGCTCACCTTGCGAACCAGTCGAGATAACACACACTTTTTCTGGTGGGTAATTGTCGATCTCTTCAATGTTGACAAACGCATGATCGGGCAACTTGATGATGCCAAGATCGCGTGCCATGCGCACGTTATTGATCATCGACCTGCCAAGTGTGGCTACTACTCTGCCCGCATCAATGGCTGCCTCGGCAATTTGTTGCACACGGTGAATGTGACTTGCAAAACTCGCGGTGATAATGCGCTCGGTCTTGTGCTCGGCAAACAACTGACGCAACACCACACCAACACTGCGCTCGCTCGGCGCCGAACCGCGTTCTTCGGCATTTGTACTGTCGAGCATGAGCAAGCGAATTCCGTCGCCCGCTGCCAATGCCCCTAGTCGAGCCAAGTCGGTGCGGCGGTCATCAACCGGAGTCAGATCGATCTTGAAGTCACCAGAGTGAATGATCACGCCTTGCGGTGTGTGCAATGCAATGGCATGCGCAAATGGAACAGAGTGAGTAACGGGAATGAACTCGACATCAAAAGGTCCAATGCGACGACGCTCGTTGTCGACAACTGGAATCAGTTCGGTTTTGCCCAACAGCCCGGCCTCTTCAATGCGGTTGCGGGCTAGACCAAGAGTGACTGGCGAGCCATATATAGGAAACGAAAGCTCGCGCAACAAAAATTGCAATCCGCCAACGTGATCTTCGTGACCATGCGTGGCCACACACGCTTCAATGCGATGTGCGTTGTCGCGCAAATATGTGAAGTCGGGCAACACCAAGTCGATGCCGTGCATATCTGCATCTGGAAACATCAAACCGCAATCGATGAGGAGTAGTCGATCGTCTTGCTCGATCACCATGCAGTTGCGACCTATTTCGCCCAGACCACCAAGAAAAATGATTCGGACTGGCGCCGCCATTATTTTTGTGCCAAGCGAGCAGCGCGCAAGTTTTCGAGCACTTTTCTACCGCGCTCTTCGAGTCCGGCAGGCGGCGGACCCATCGGCAACCTTGCCTCGCCCACTTCAAGGCCGAGCAAATTCATCATCACCTTGCTTGGCAATGGGTTTGGATTGTCATCACCCGTCTCGAACGCAAAACTCTCGAGCATGCGAGCGTTGATGCGACGCGCACCATCTACATCGCCCTTGGCCCAACAATCAAACATCTCTTGGTGATCGCTGCCTGTCCAGTGTGTAGCCACACCAATAACACCACTGCCACCAATAGCCATAAATGGAAGTGTGAGCCCGTCATCGCCGCTGTACAACTCGAAACCAGCAGGCGCTTGCGACATCAACACCGCCGACTCGGCTGGATTACCTGCTGCGTCCTTGACTGCAGCCACATTTTTTACTTCGCGTGCCAACTTGAGCAACAACTGCGTCGAGATTTTGCGACCAGTGCGCACTGGTATGTCGTACACAACAACAGGAAGTGATGTTGCAGCACACATCGCGTGCATATGAGCTTCGATACCTGCTTGAGATGGACGGTTGTAATAAGGAGTAACGGCCAAAACACCGGCGACACCCAGCTTGGTGGCTTCCTTGGTCAAGTGCACCGAATGTGCGGTGTCATTTGTGCCAGTGCCAGCAATGACCGGAATCGTGACGGCCTCGACAACTGCGGCAAACAGACTCAGGCGCTCATCGTCGGTGAGCACAGGTGATTCACCCGTAGTGCCCGCAATAACGAGACCATCGTTGCCGTTGTCTTGCAACCATTTAGCAAGCCGTCTTGCACCATCCAGATTGAGTGCTCCGCTCTTATCGAACGGAGTAACCATTGCTGTTAGTACTCGACCAAACCTCGCCATGCTTTAGAGGCTATTCGCCAACAGTGGCAAGTGGCGCACCAATTTCAAACTTGGTGAACTCTTCGCCTGTGTCCTCATGATCTTCAAATTGGATGACATCCATTTCTTCGAAGCGGTGACGCAGCCACTTGTCGTTGCGATCAAGCAAACCCAACTTTTTACAGTTAGGAACAATCTTGGCAAACAACAATTGCTGAAAGAACTTGCGGGTTGGATCATTGATCGTGATTGGCACAACATCACGTGGCTTGACACCCATGCGCTCCCAAACTTCTTGTTGCAAGAATCGGTCACGCATACGGATGCTTGCTTCGAAAGCAAACTCCTGACGGTCTTTGATCTCTGCATCGGTCATGTCTTCATATGCTTCTTTGAGACTGAGCACGCCGAATGCAACGTGTCGTGCTTCATCGCTCATGACATAACGCAATAACTTCTTGAGTAGCGGCTCACCAGTGAGTTCATGCAAGTAACCGAATGCTGCAAGTGCGAGCCCTTCGATCATGATTTGCATTCCTAAGTACGTCATGTCCCAACGACTGTCCTTGATGATGTCGTCCAACAACATCTTCAAGTGTGCATTGACGGGATACATGCCGCCCATTTTCTCGTCGAGGTAACGGGCGAAAACTTCTACGTGACGAGCCTCGTCTACTACTTGAGTGCTTGCGTACAACTTTGCGTCGTACCAAGGGACGGTCTCCACAATTTTGGCCGTGCAAATGAGAGCACCTTGTTCGCCGTGCAAAAACTGCGACAGCGTCCATCGACGTGACTCGATACCAAACTCCAACCATTCTTTGTCATTCCATTTTGCAAGTGGAGTATTTGCATAAAGCGATGGATCAATGCCGCTGCCGATGAGCAGTTGGTCTGCAGTAATTGTCTTCTCGATGTCAACTGACGTGTTCCAGTCGAGATCAGTTGAACCATTCCATTGACCGGTCTTGGCTTTTTCGTACAACTTACGAAGCTGTGGACGAGCAAGTGAATAGTCCCAAGTAAAGATGGTGTCGCCACCGCCCCTCACACTGTGTTGCACTTCGTTCGGATCGGTATTACAGACACTGAGAATCGCCTCAATGTCATTGATCTCTGAACGACCGATGATTTCCTCGTTGCTGGCGTGGGTAATAGTCATGCCCCCAGCCTATGACACAGCCAGAGGCTCAACTAGTGTTGGGCGCACCACTAACGAAAGGTTCATATATATGCGTAAATCAGCCAACAAGCGTGCCCTTCTTGCCCTCGTGGCAATCGGGTCCCTTACTTTGGGCGCCTGCGGAAGCAGCGATTCGTCGTCCGACACCACTGCCGCCGCTGCAGTATCAAGCGGAACTGGCAACGAATGCACCACCGGAAAAACTCTCACCGAGGGAACACTAACTATCGGCACTGGCAACCCAGCGTTCTCACCATGGGTCGAAAATGACGCACCAGAATCTGGTGAAGGCTTTGAAGCAGCAGTTGCCTATGCAGTTGCAACTGCAATGGGTTTTGATGCAGCAAATGTTGCATGGGTGCGCACAAGCTTCGATGAAGCTGTTCAACCAGGAGCAAAAAACTTTGACTTCAACTTGCAGCAGTACTCCATCACCGAAGAGCGCAAGCAAACTGTGAGCTTTAGCGACTCCTACTATTCGACCAATCAAGCAATTGTTGGCTACGCCGACTCTGCCGCTACTGGTGCAACAACACTCGAGGCTCTTAAGGCTCTCAAGTTTGGCGTGCAGTCCGGCACCACCAGTTTGCAATTTCTCATCGACAACATCGCTCCAACAACAGAGCCTTACGTCTATGACGACAACGCTGCAGCAAAAGCAGCGCTTGAGGCCAAGCAGATCGATGCAATCGTTGTCGACTTGCCAACAGCGCTCTACATCAGTGCTGTAGAAATTGAAGGCTCAACCGTGATTGGAC
>JBIKZO010000139.1:0-3035 GCA_044354675.1 Ilumatobacteraceae bacterium
AACGAGCTGTCTGGTAGTCCGACAAGTAGGTGCGCTACTACAACGGGCACGATGCAGCGAGCAGTAGTGAGCGAAATGGGGTGGTGTAACCAGGTGGCCAGAGCAACGAGTGCCCACAGCAACCACAGCTCAACGCTCATGGTGGTGCGCAAAACCTGAGAGTGAGATGACATGGTGTCAGTGAGATTGTTGGGCAACAACGCCGCAGCCAACCACAGCACCCGAACTGGCCAGGCGAGCTTTGCCAACAATGTGCGGATCACGCCATCGAGCCTAGGTGCTGTTACAGCCCGCAAGTAATGTTGACAACATGGCTGCGAGCGCAAAACCCACCAAAAGCGAGATTGCCCGCGCAGCACACCTTCGCGACACGCTCAATCAACACAACGAGCGCTATTTCACTCATGACTCACCCGAAGTTAGTGACGCCGAATACGACGAACTCAAGCGTGAGCTGATTGCGCTCGAAGCAAAACATCCGAGCCTGATTGCTCTCGATTCGCCAACGGCTCAGATTGGTGCGACAACCCTCACCACGTTTGACCCGGTGACCCACCGTGCACCAATGACGAGTCTTGATAATGCAATGGATATCGATGAGTTGCGCGCATGGGGCGAGCGCGCTGCGAAGGGTCTCGACAATGCGAAGCCAATGCAACTGATTTGTGAACTCAAGATCGATGGTCTAGCGATGAGCATCCGATACGAAAACGGATTTCTTGTGCAAGCCGCAACGCGTGGCGACGGCAAGGTGGGCGAAGACGTCACCGAAAACATTAAGACCATCACCGTCATTCCAAAACAACTTGTTGCACCAAAGGGCTCATCGATACCTCAAGTACTTGAAGTGCGCGGTGAGGTGTATATGCCCATCAACGCGTTTCAACAATTTAAAGCCGACAAAGAACGCGAGAACGAGCAGCGCATCAAGCAAGGCAAGAAGCCCGAGGCAGTGCCAGCGAACCCACGTAATGCTGGCGCTGGAAGTCTGCGTCAAAAAGATCCGTCTGTTACCAAGTCGCGCAACCTCGCATTCTTTGCTTACCAACTTGGCGAAACGCAAGGCATGCCCGCGCTGACGAGTCATCACGACACGCTCAACTATCTCAAGCAACTTGGGTTTCCTATTAACCCCGAGCACAAGCTGGTCAACACGCTCGAGCAAGCCGAAGCATTTTGTGCCAACGCCGAAGCCAATCGCCACAATCTTGATTATGAGATTGACGGGGCAGTAGTCAAGCTCGACGACCTCGCTCAACGCGAGCAACTTGGCTTCACATCTCGTGCGCCACGTTGGGCAATCGCCGTCAAGTTTGCACCCGAAGAACGCAACACCATTCTCAATGACATCCAGGTTTCTATTGGTCGCACTGGCCGCGCCACACCATTTGCCGTGCTGCAACCCGTTGTTGTTGCCGGCTCCACCGTGGGCATGGCCACCCTGCATAACCGCGAGCAAGTGCAACTCAAAGACGTGCGCCCAGGCGACACCGTGGTGGTGCGCAAAGCAGGCGATGTCATTCCCGAAGTTGTTGGCCCAGTCCTCGACAAGCGTCCAAAGAATTCCAAGCCATGGAAGTTTCCCGGTACTTGCCCATGCGATCTCAAGTCAACACTCGTGCAGATTGAGGGCGAGTCAGACACGCGCTGCGTAGAACCATCGTGTCCGTTTCAACGCGACCAACGAATCATTCACTTTGCTTCTCGCGGTGGTATGGACATTGAAGGTCTCGGCGAGAAAACCGTGTTTGCATTATCCGACCTGCAACTCATTCAAGACGTCGGCGATCTCTACAGCCTCACGCAAGAACAGCTATTACAGATCGAGGGCTTTGGCGAACTGAGTGCCACCAACTTGTTGCAAGCACTTGAGAAATCAAAGTCGAAACCATTGCCCAAGTTGCTCACCGCACTCGGAATTAAACACCTCGGCCCTGCAGCATCAGAGTCATTGGCCAAAACATTTGGCAATCTCGACAACATCGTGACGGCAACCGAAGATCAACTGAGCACCATCGATGGTGTTGGTCCATCAATCGCCCAATCCATCATCAACTGGTGTAACCAAAAACAAAACAAGGCCATCATCGCAAAACTTAAAAAAGCAGGCGTCGACTTTGGCAACGTACAAGTGTCGCAACTTGCTCAAACACTTCTCGGCAAAGCCGTTGTCGTCACCGGCAGTGTCGAGGGCTTTACGAGAGAAGAAGCCGAAGCAGCGATCAAAGACCGCGGTGGCAAATCACCAGGATCAGTGAGTGCCAAAACCTATTGCGTAGTCGTGGGCTCGGACCCTGGCGCTTCAAAAGTGACGAAGGCCAACGAGCTCAAGATTCCGATAATTGACGCTGCAAGGTTTCAACAGCTGCTCGATTCAGGAACGATCTAGCGCCCCAACAAAAACTGCACTCTGGCTGTCAAGTACTAGACGGTTGGCGGGGCCCAATTGGCTTTAGGCAGTGGAGCACTTGCTGCCGGCTGCACTCGAGTCGTTGGATACTCATCGGTCATCAGTGCCATGTAGGCACGAATTGACATTGAGTACCGAGTGACTTTCAACAAGAAGTTAAACATTCCCTGTGGGTGACGCCCAGTAAACAGAATTGCAAACCACGACACCACTGACACGAAGACTCCACAAAAAACCAAAAACATATACACAAAGAATGCTGGAATCACCAAAATAATGCGAAAGAAGTTAGACGCCCTGCTTGCATCTTCTTTGTATTCAAATGAATAGCGAATAACGTCATCAGCCGTTGGTTCACCAAACGATGGCCACTTGTCATAGAGCAGCGCTCCATATGACTCAACGCGAGCTGCATAACTCAACCACGAATTCTGTAATGCCCAGATGCTTTTATTGCGCTTGCCAGTAAACAAAATAATGAACCATTGGACGACAGAAATGATTTGTGTCAAGTTGTCCCAAATGTTGAGCACTATCGCGTGGGGAATTACCAAGATCGCACGAAATGCAACCGTCAGTCGATTACGTTGTGGAGTGTTATTGATATCAAGCGTTGGGCGGTTCA
>JBIKZO010000140.1:0-3027 GCA_044354675.1 Ilumatobacteraceae bacterium
TCGATGTAGGCAGCAACTGTTTCAAAGTGTGGAGATACAAAAACAAAGTCAATGCGCAAATCTCGGTCGGTGCCTTGTTCTGGGTTTTTCTTGAAAGTCGCTGTTGACCCTGCAGTCGCTGGTGAGAGTGACCATGTATCTCTAAATCCTGCATTGACGACGAGCTTGATTACATGTGATTCGGGTTCGTCATTGAAATCCCCAGTCAGAATGATTTCTTCGGGCATTTGCGGCACGGTGTCATTCATCTGCCAGTGTTCGCGGTATTCATCATCGCCTTCGTCACCGTTCCATGCGCCACCCTCAATTGTCGCGACGGCGCACTGTTTAAGAAGTGATTCGATCTGGGTAATACGGTTTGTCTCGGTGACGTCGGTGAGATGAAGGTTGATGACACGAATTTGTTTCTCGGGGGTGGCAATCACAGCCTCTAGAGCAACGCTCCACATATTCATATTGATTCCTGTGTCATCTTTGGGCATATGAATCACGCGTGATGACACGATTGGATACCGGCTCGCGATCATTTGTCCGCCCTGGCGACGCCTGTTGATGACTGTTCCATCCGCGCCAATAGCGCTGGCATCAACATCAATTGAAGGCCCAAAAACGCAATACCTATCGGGGAGCAGTTGCTGGATTTCGGCAAATTGATCGGCCATATTGGTGCGCCGCCAATTGCGATCAATCTCTTGCAGGCAGATGATGTCAGCCTTGCGAATGGGCTCTATTGCGCGAGGCAAGTCGTATCGATTGTCTGCCCCCAATGAATATTGGATGTTGTAGGAGACAACAGACAGCAAACTCATATTTGACAGCATATGGAGTGGTTAGTGTTGCGTTCATGCAAAAGAAAACAATTCTTCGGGTGTTCACAATTGGTCTTTTATGCGGGTCTGCACTGCTGACTTCGTGTGGTCGTGCCACAACTGTCTCGGGTGTGTTGCGAGTTGCAAATGACGCAGGGTTCGGCGGCGCTGAGACGATGGATCCGTACGACGGCAACAGGACTTGGCCAACCATCAACATGGTGTTCGACCGACTCATTGGTGTTGACAAAGATTTCTCGCCAATTCCAGAACTCGCGTTGTCGTGGACTTCTAACGAAGATTTAACAGAGTGGACACTTGTTTTACGTCAAGACGTTGTATTTCACGATGGCAGTACTTTCACTGCCGATGATGTTGTCTACTCAATCAATCGCATGATTGATCCGGAGTTTGATTCACCAGTACGTGCGGTGCTTGGCGTGATTGAGTCTGCCGAAGCAATTGATGACTACACAGTCAAACTTTCATTGTCTACGGGCGAAGCTGACCTTCCTTCGTTGTTGGCCGACTATCGCGCGCTAATGACACCGGTCGACTCACAGGCAACAATTGGCAAGACACCAGTTGGAACAGGCCCATTCAAGATGGAGACATTTGATCCTGAAGGAACAACCGTACTTGTAGCCAACGAAAACTATTTCTTTGGCAAGCCCCAGTTGAGCAAGATCGAGATCATTACGTTTGCAGACTCACAGTCGGCTGCGCAGGCACTTTCTGGCGATCAGGTGGATCTGTTGTTGGCCATTGATGGCAAGTCATCCTCGATCTTCGGTGACGCCGCCAAATTTACGTTGCAAACAATCCCATCTGGCGACTGGAACGCAATTGATTTCCGGGTCGATCGCAAGCCATTCGATGATGTTCGTGTGCGAAAAGCATTGCGCATCGCAGCGGATCGTCAAGTAATTGCCGACACCGTGCTGGGAGTTGGAGGCGGAGTCGTTGCATGTGACACGCCTGTTTGGACTGCAGACCCATATAGATGGGATGGACCATGCGCGAAAGATACCGAGGGAGCAAAAGCATTGCTGGCCGAAGCTGGTTTCCCAGATGGAATTGACATCGATATCTACACCAGCGATGTTGAAGTGCACATGGTTGAACTTGTTGAGGCATATCAGCAACAAGTTAAAGACGCCGGTATTCGTGTGACGATCAAGATGGCTGACGCGAGCGGATTTTGGGATGACGTGTGGATGAAAGAGTCTGCATTTGTTGACAGTTGGGGACAGCGTCCTGCTGCTCAAGTGCTCAATGAGGTGTATCGCAGCACTGCTGCATGGAATCCGACCGGCCAGGTTGATTTAGCGCTTGACGCAATGCTCGATGATGCCCGTTCAACACAAGATTTGGCAGAGCGCAAGCAAAAGTACATCGCAGTTCAAGAACACATTTTCGAAAACTCCGGAATCTTCCTGCCGTATCACAAGACTTTGACACGGGTGATGAGCAGCAAAGTTCAGGGAATTGATCCAATCGTGATTGACGCAGTTCGATGGGAGAAGATCAGCGTTTCCTGATATCACTATGAAGAATTTGGCTAGGCGAGTGCTGTTTACTCTTGGTGCGTTTGTGTCGCTTGCTGTTTTGTCATTTCTTGGAATTGATGCATTACCAGGTGATGGTTGCACCGCATTGCTTGGTCGATTTGGCACGGATGCCAAGATCGCCGAATGTCGCGAGGAGAATCAGCTCACTGATCCAGTAGTTGTTCGACTTGGCAACTGGGCCAACGATGTAGTGCATGGAGATCTTGGTTATTCGATCAAGCGAGATGAGCAGGTTGCGCAGATCATTTTGCCTCGCATACGAAACACCGCCATGTTGGCTGTTGTTGCTGCCCTCATGGCGTTTCCAAGCGCAATTGTGGCTGGCTTATTGATTGGTCGTTATCCACACAGTCGCATCGGCAAAGCAATCAACACGTTGGGGGTAGTCGCGATGACACTTCCAGAGTTTGTGATCGCCACCATCTTGTGGCTGGTCTTTTCTATTTGGATTCCCATATTCCCCGGAGTGACGGTGGTGCCGAGCAATGCAACAGTCTTAGAACTATTGCCACATATATGGATGCCTGCGCTCACTCTCGCAGCAGTTGTGTTTGCGCACTCGATGCGCACTATGAAGGCTGGAGTAACAACGATTCAGACAATGCCTTTTGTGGAAAGCGCTCGGCTTCGAGGAACAAAAGAGCGGG
>JBIKZO010000009.1:0-31200 GCA_044354675.1 Ilumatobacteraceae bacterium
GTGCCCATAACAAACGCAAATAGTCGTACACCTCTGTAATCGTCCCGACTGTCGATCGTGGGTTGCGTGAAGCAGACTTCTGATCAATTGAAATTGCGGGCGACAAACCTTCAATGATGTCAACATCAGGCTTGTCCATTTGCCCGAGGAACTGCCGAGCATAGGAGCTCAAACTTTCGACATAGCGTCTTTGACCCTCTGCATAAATGGTGTCAAACGCCAAACTGGATTTGCCGGAACCCGACAAACCCGTAAACACCACAAGTTGGTCACGAGGCAGATCTACGCTGACATTCTTGAGGTTGTGTTCGCGAGCACCACGAACCGAGATATGGCCTGCATTCAAGACGGCAGATTTCACTTTGGCTTTGGCTTTTGCTTTCGCCGGCTTTTTGTTTGCTGGCTTAACAGCAGTTTGCTTTTGGGGAGTAGACATCAAGAAGCAGACTACAAGTCATCACTTTGCGTCGCGTAATTCGCGCTTCAATTCTTTCACTTCATCACGCAAACGAGCGGCATATTCAAAACGCATCTCCGAGGCTGCCAGCGTCATTTCCTCTTCCAGTGTCAGAATTAGCGCTTCTAGTTCTTGTTGAGGCAAAGATTTCAGTTCGTTGAGAACCTTGTCACGCTCCATATTTTTGCGTTCTCCAAGTTTTGGCACTTTGTTGGCTTCATTAGGTCGCAATATTGACAAAATGTCGCCCACTGCCTTGCGGATGGTCTGAGGATCAATCCCATGTTCCAGGTTGTAAGCGATTTGTTTTTCACGACGCCTGCTGGTTTCACCAATTGCTTTGTCCATTGCGGCTGTGCGATTATCGGCATACATCACCACTTGCCCGTTGACGTTTCGAGCGGCGCGTCCGATCATCTGAATCAATGATGTTTGGCTGCGCAAAAACCCAGCTTTGTCGGCATCCAAAATTGCGACCAGTGATACTTCAGGCAAGTCGAGACCTTCTCGCAGCAAGTTGATTCCCACCAACACATCAAATTCGCCAAGTCGCAGAGCGCGCAAAATCTCGATCCGTTGCACGGTGTCTATGTTTGAATGCAAATAACGAACCTTCAGACCCTGCTCAATAAGGTATTCGCTCAAATCTTCAGCCATCTTCTTTGTCAGGGTGGTAATCAATACTCGATCCCCATTCGCGACTCTTCCATTGACCATTTCTATGATGTCGTCGATCTGGCCCTTAGTGGGTCGCACAATCACTTCCGGATCAATCAGACCTGTTGGTCGCACGATCTGCTCGACAACCTGACTGCTCAAACCCAATTCAAAAGGTGCAGGAGTAGCCGAAAGAAAAACGCACTGATTGATTCGCTCCATTGTCTCTTCAAAGCGAAGCGGTCTGTTGTCGGCTGCAGATGGCAACCGAAAGCCGTGTTCAATCAACGTCGCCTTACGATTTTGGTCACCGGCGTATTGTCCGTGCAATTGCGGAATAGATACATGGCTTTCGTCCATCACCATCAAGAAGTCGTCTGGAAAATAGTCCAGCAATGTAAACGGTGGCTGTCCATGCACGCGCCCGTCAATGTGCATCGAATAGTTTTCAATGCCGTTGCAATACCCAACCTCTGCCATCATCTCAAGGTCGTATTGAGTGCGTTGTCTTAAACGTTGTGCTTCAAGAAGTTTGCCCTCTTTTTCAAATTGTTTCAATCGCGGTTGCAACTCTGCTTCAATCTGCAGCATTGCTCGTTGCATGCGCTCATTGCCGGCTACATAGTGCGTCGCAGGAAAAACCATCGTCTGCTTAAGGTCTTGCAACGTCTCGCCTGTTACGGGATCAACAATTGTGATGCGTTCGACCGTGTCACCGAACATCTCAAAACGTGTCACCGTTTCGTCATAAGCCGGATGCACTTCGATGGTGTCACCACGCACGCGGAAGTTGCCTCTTCCAAGAGTCAAATCGTTGCGGTCATACTGCAGATCGACGAGACGCTTCAAGATGCTCCGTTGGTCGTAATCGACACCCACATGCAACTCGAGCAAATTGCCTCGGTATTCGTCTGGATCACCCATGCCGTAAATACAACTCACCGACGCAACGACGATCGTGTCCCGGCGAGTCAATAGCGCAGCAGTTGCCGAATGTCGAAGTCGATCAATCTCATCATTGATTGCCGAGTCCTTTTCGATGAACGTGTCGCTCGAGGGGATGTAAGCCTCTGGCTGGTAATAGTCGTAGTAACTGACAAAATATTCCACGCGGTTTTTTGGAAAGAACTCTTTCATCTCTTGTGCCAACTGCGCAGCGAGGCTCTTGTTTGGTGCCAAGATCAATGTTGGTCTTTGCACGGCTTCAATAGTCCACGCCATTGTTGCCGACTTGCCCGAACCTGTAATACCGAGCAGTGTTTGAAACCGATCTCCGCGATTGATGCCTTTTGCTAACGCAGCAATCGCAGCAGGTTGATCTCCTGCTGGTTGAAATTCTGAAACAACTTCAAACTTGTTGACAGCGACTTCTTGCACTCCACCGTCTTTCTTAGTCACGCAGTCTCTCCTGCGTCGGCTCCAGCTTTTGGCAAAGTCGTAATCCATTCCCATGCTTGATCAACCTGGCGAACCAAGTCATCTTTCGTTCCCGAATTATCGAGCACGCGATCGGCAATCGCCAATCGGTCTTTTCGCGATGCTTGTTTGTCTATGCGAGCCCGAACATCACTTGCCTGCATGCCGCGATCACGTACGACACGTTCAATCGCAATTTCGGGATCGACGTCAACAACAATCACGCCAGACAGACCCTTGCGTGGCGACTCGGCCAATAAAGGAAAATCAAGAATTGCTATTGCATCAGTGTCTCGCAGTTCGCTAATGCGGCGCAACATCTCAACACCTATTGCTGGATGCACGATCTTGTTCAGATCAGCAAGCGCTTGCGCATCCGAAAACACCAACGAAGCAATTTTTGCTCGATCGAGTTCGCCATCAGCACCCACAACATCACCGAATCGTTCGACCATCGCTGTAAAAACGGCAGTGCCAGAGCGCTGCAATGCGCGCGCAATACCGTCGCCATCGATAATGATTGCGCCTCGGTCGGCCAACATCTGTGAGACCGTTGACTTACCAGAGCCAATGCCACCGGTAAGACCAACAAGAATCATGAACTACACGCTGTCAGGTGTGGGGCCAAAGTTGTGGCACCACTTTGGATCAAACGGCTATTGCTCACCTGCAGGGGCTTCTTCGGCCGGTGCAGCTGGCTCTGTTGCTGTTGCGTCCGCAACTGGTGTACTTGCGTCGAAGTACTCCGACCATGCAGCCTCGCGTGTTGAGTCATCGCCGCCAACCCAGTTGCCTTGGTCGTCAACTTGGAACTGACCGCGATACTCTTCGGCCAACTCGCCACCTTCGGCGGCTTGCTTGATCGAAAGGCTGATTCGTCGGCGAGCGAGATCGAGATCAATGATCTTGACCCACAACTCTTCGCCCGGTGTAACAACTTGCTCTGGAGCCTCAACGTGATGAGTTGACATTTCTGAGATGTGCACGAGACCTTCAATGCCATCGCCAACTTGCACGAAGCCACCAAATGGTACGAGTTTTGTCACGCGACCGTAAACGAGCTGACCAACCTGGTGACCACCGGCAAATTCTTGCCATGGATCTTGTTGTGTGGCCTTGAGCGAAAGACTGATGCGCTCGCGATCCATGTCGACTTCGAGAACTTTGACTGTGACTTCATCGCCAATCGTGACGACCGCACTTGGATTGTCGACATGCTTCCACGACAATTCGGAAACGTGGATGAGTCCGTCCATGCCGCCCAAGTCGACGAATGCGCCGAATGCAACAACACTCGAGATGCGACCCTTGCGGATCTCGCCGACCTTGAGGTTGCCCAAGAAGTCGTCGCGCTCTCCACGCTGGTTTGCTTCGAGCAATGTGCGACGCGACAACACAACATTGTTACGTGTGCGATCCAACTCCAGAATTTTTGCTGTGATGCGCTGACCAATGTACGGAGCGAGATCACGAACACGACGCATCTCAACTAGCGACGCTGGCAAGAAGCCGCGCAAACCGATGTCGACAATGAGTCCACCCTTGACAACTTCGATGACCAAACCTTCAACGGTTCCGTCAACTTCTTTTACCTTCTCGATGTCGCCCCATGCACGCTCGTACTGAGCGCGCTTCTTTGACAACAACAAACGACCTTCTTTGTCTTCAAGTGTGATGACAAGAGTTTCAATCTTCTCGCCCAACTTGACGATGGTGTTTGGATCAACGTCTGCGCGCATTGAAAGCTCACGACCGAGGATTACACCTTCTGTTTTGTATCCAATTTCAACAAGCACCTCGTCGCGCGTAATTCGCACAACTGTTCCGGTGACGAGCTGACCATCTTTGAGTTCGACAAGTGTGCCGTTGATTGCATCGGCAAACGACTGGGAGAGATCGCGCTCAGTGACTTGGCGCGGTGTGTAATTTCCTTCTGCGTCGAAGGTGCCCATTGGAGGACTTTGCATTAATTGAAGATCAGACATGATTTACGTGCTTTCGGTGGATGGGATCGGTTGCACCTCTTTCAAGGCGGCCCTACCTGCGGTAAGGCAGGATCACGCTACCAGTGCAATTCTGCAGATCTTCAGGTGTTTCTAGGCTGTGGCATTAGCCCTTGGCACTGGCCCAAGACGTTCCCCAAGCGCTGTGCACCTCGAGTGGCACCTTGAGGCTTGCGGCCTGCTTCATCTGGGTCAACACGATCTCTTCGACCACCGATTTCTCACTTGCGACAGCTTCGATAATCACTTCATCGTGCACCTGCAGAATCACGCGGCTCTTTAAGTTGGCTGCCTCAAACGCATCGCTGATGCGCACTAGTGCGATCTTGAAGATGTCGGCGGCAAGACCCTGAATACCTGCGTTCATTGCCTGACGCTCTCCTGCTTGACGAATTCGGAAGTTGCTGCTGTTGAGTTCGGGTATCGGTCTACGCCGACCAAACAACGTTTCGGTGTAGCCGCGCTTACGAGCCTGCTCAACCGTGTCGTCCATGTATTGCTTGACGTTGGGGAACGCAACAAAATATGCATCAAGAATCCCCGAGGCTTCGCCAACCCCCACACTGAGTCGCTGACTGAGACCGTAAGCCTCCATTCCATAGGCAAGTCCGTACGACACCATCTTTGATTGAGAGCGTTGTTCACTCGTCACATCAGATTCCTTAACGTTGAAGAGTCGCGAGGCTGTTGCGCTGTGCACATCAATACCGCGAGTAAATGCATCAATCAATCCAGGGTCATTGGCGAGATGCGCAATACAGCGAAGCTCAATCTGGTTGTAGTCGGCAACTAAAAACTCGCAACCCTTCGACGGAATGAATGCGGTGCGAAATACTTTGCCCTCGTCTGAGCGAACAGGAATGTTGTGCAAGTTCGGCTGGTCACTTGACAGTCGGCCAGTGCGAGCAACTGTTTGATTGAAAGTCGCATGTATTCGACCATCCGCCCCAACCGAATCAAGTAGTCCCTGGCCGTAGGTTGACCGAAGTTTTTCAAATTCTCGGTACTCCAAAAGTGGATCAATAAATTCGGGCCACTGATCACGAATTTTTTCCAATGTCGCCGCGTCAGTACTGAAACCCGTCTTTGTCTTTTTGCCCGGCGCGAGCTTTTTCTCTTCAAACAAAATTTCACGCAACTGAGTCGGAGAATTGATATTGAACTGACGGCCAGCAAGCTCGTGGAGAATTGTCGTAAGGCGCACAACATGAGTCTTTAAGTTCTCGTTGATAGCAGTCAACTGCTTGACGTCCACTGCTATGCCATCGCGCTCCATTCGCGCCAACACCCGCACGAGCGGCATTTCTACTTCTGCATACAGTTTTGCAACGCCCTGAGTTTCGAGGGCCTTCAAGATCGGACCTGCAATCAATCCAACCGCCAACGCTTCGTCACAGATGCGCTGCGAATTGTCTGTGTTGGTCGAACCAAAATCGAGTTGCCCAGATTCTTTTGCCCCATCAACCTGAATGGTGAAGTTGGTATAACGCCCCAACACCTCTTGAATATCAAACTTATTGTCACTCGGGTCGAGCAAGTACGCAGCGATCGCGGTATCAAGCGTGATCGACCTCAAATCGACACCGCTATCCATCAGCCACCTCAATAGCGGCTTTGCATGGTGTGCGCGAATCTTTGCGAGTGCACCTAAACCATCGAGCACTGCCTTGTCCTGCAATACCTCGACACCGATCCACGCCACAGCCGATGCAGTCGCGTCGACAACGAGCGCAATTCCGTCCAAAGCGCTACGTCCAGGCTCACCAAACCATCCAACGCCAATATCGGCGCAATCAAGTTTTGCAATCTTGTCAAGCACCGCAACTGCAGACGCCCTATTTTCACATCGTTCGATCTTTGCAGCGATGCAATCACCTACAGATTCAAAAACAGATTCA
The DNA here is from genome assembly GCA_044354675.1 of Ilumatobacteraceae bacterium. Taxonomy (GTDB): domain Bacteria; phylum Actinomycetota; class Acidimicrobiia; order Acidimicrobiales; family Ilumatobacteraceae; genus UBA3006. The sequence continues at coordinate 6,432 of JBIKZO010000009.1, forward strand.
CCAATCAACCCAACAACCGAATCGCCAACAGGTTTGTGCATAGATTTTGTTTCTGCTGACGGAGCGTCTCCAAAAACAGTTTTAGCCCGAGCGAACATCGATTTGAATTCGAGAGTCTCAAACATTGTCTTCAGTTCGCCCATTCTTGGTCGAGGAGCAGTCTGAGTGATGTCAATCGTTACAGGAGCATCGCGGCGCAGCACCATCAGTTGTGCGTTGCGCAATACTCGTTCGCGACTCTCGAGCAAACCTTGCTTCAACTTCGGTGTCTGCTCTTCCGCTGCATCAAAAACAGAAACGATGTCGTGATACTTGACCATCAATTTGGCGGCAGTCTTTTCGCCAACACCTGGCACGCCATCTAGATTGTCGCTCGGGTCGCCTCGCAACGCCGCATACTGCGAATATTGCGCAGGTGTCACACCGGTGCGCTCAACAATTCCTGCTTCGTCATACAACGCATAGTCGCTCACGCCACGCTTGTTATAGAGCACACGAATATGCGGATCGCGCACGAGTTGATACGTGTCCCTGTCGCCCGTCACAATCAACAGGTCTTCGCCTGCTTGCTCTGCTTTTTCGGCGATTGTGGCAATCAAGTCGTCACCTTCAAAACCGGCAGCATCGATCGCAGCGATACCCATCACTTGAAGCATCTCTTTGATGATGTCCATTTGTTGATACAAGATGTCTGGCTGTGCTTCGCGTTGTGCTTTGTACTCTGGCGCGGCTTCGTGACGAAAGGTTTTTTCTTTTCGATCGAACACCACAATCACGCCATCTGGCTTATGGTCCTTCATCAATGTCAGGAGCATTGAACAAAATCCGTACACCGAATTGGTCACTTGTCCGCTCGCCGTTGTCATATCGGTCGGCAGTGCAAAGAAGGCACGGTAAGCGAGCGAGTTGCCGTCCAGCACCATCAACTGCATAAGAAACCCGCCTGGTTCATGCCACGACGATAACCGACAACTATGGAGTGATGTGTCCGCTCAGAATCTGGTTGGCCACGTCCACCATCTTGGCTCGCGTAGACATCGCATTCTTTTGGATGAAATCAAAAGCGGATTGTTCTGTCATTGAGTACTTGTCAATCAACAATCCCTTTGCTCGGTCCAGCAACTTGCGTAGTTCGAGTTGCTCGCCAAGTGCATCTCGTTCCCCACTCAATGTCTTCATCTCGAGAAATCGACCGATCGCAAGCTCTATCGCTGGCACAAGATCTGTCTTTTGAAAAGGCTTGACAAGATATGCAAGCGCACCCGCGTCACGGGCTTGCTCGATCACTTCACGCTGACTAAATGCCGTCAGCATTACAACCGGGCACAGTTTCTCTGCACTCACAACGCGAGCGGCATCTAGTCCGTCGAGTCCTGGCATCTTGATATCAAATATTGCGACATCAGGAAGATGCTGTCGCACGAGCTCGATGGCGGTGTCGCCACGACCGGTGTCTGCAACTACGTCGTAACCCTCTTCTTCCAAAGTTTCCCGCAAGTCAAGCCGAATGATTGCTTCGTCTTCAGCGATTACAATTCGTGTTTTTTGAATACTCGTGTTCATAATGAAATGATCTATCGGCCAAGTCTGTCGAGTAAGTCATCTTGACGGGATTCAAGATCGACAATTGCATTTCGCAAATGATCGCGATGTTTTGTCATGGCCTGCATGTGGCGCATCGCATCACGCGACTCGGCATCTGCAAGTGGAGTCTCAGATACGAGTGCTCGCACTTCAAGATCGTGAACCTCGTCGGCAAAATGTTGCACTTGCTCTTCAACCACATTCAATTCATTGCGTAACGCGCTCAGTGACTGCGTGCCGCGACGCAGGCGTCGCTCGGTGAGTCGACTGCTGATGCCCATATTTGCCACATCGATGAGTGTAGGAGTGTCCATGAATTTGGTGCCCGAGGTGGGAGTCGAACCCACACGCCCTTTCAGACAACGGATTTTGAGTCCGTCGCGTCTGCCATTCCGCCACTCGGGCCCGAGTGAAGTGTTTGTTTAATTGGCTTACTGCGAGGGAACATCGTACCTACCCGCGACAAGTTCTACGCTGTAGTACTAGCAATGCTGTAGACACTGGTTCAGACATTGGTCCAGACACTGGATCAGATTCTGGCCCAGTCACCAAAAGCAGCCGACAACACAGCAAATCAACGGGGTTACGTACTTCATGCTCGCTTTCACATTTCCAGGTCAAGGATCACAGCGCACAGGCATGGGCGCTGCATGGGTCGACCATGACAGTTGGGAGTTAGTTGGCGAGGCCTCCGAAGTGGTCGGTCGAGATGTGGCTGCCCTGCTGCTCGACGCAGATGCCGAAGAACTCAAAGACACTCGTAATGCCCAACTAACGACTTTCGTCATGTCGCTCATGGTGCTCGACGCAGTTGAGCGCACGGGTATCGAGCCAAGTTTTTGCGCCGGACACAGTCTTGGCGAATACACCGCACTCGTTGCCACTGGCGCACTTCGATTTGACGACGGCTTGCGCCTTGTTGCAGAACGATCGTCAGCAATGCACGAAGCAGGACTTGCTCAACCAGGAACTATGGCTGCAGTGCTCGGACTTGACGACGAGCAAGTTGAGATTGCATGTCGGTTGGCAGATGCCGATGTGTGGGTTGCCAATTTCAACGCACCAGGCCAAGTTGTGATTGCTGGTTCTCTTGAAGGTGTCGCTAAAGCGACAGAGCAAGCAAAAACACTCGGAGCAAAACGGGTGATGGCACTTCCAGTGTCAGGCGCGTTTCACACTCCCTATATGTCGAGTGCACGCGACCGACTTCGCGATGCCATCGCATCGGCTAGCCCTCGCGATACAGAAGTACCCGTGATCTCCAATGTTGATGCGCTCGCCCACGACCACGGATCTGAGTGGGCGTCATTGTTGTCGGCTCAATTGTCGTCTCCTGTTCGCTGGAAGCATTGCCTTCTTACGCTTGGCGAACTGGGTGTGCGTGGCTTTATCGAATTAGGACCGGGCGGCGTACTCACCGGAATGGCCAAGCGCACCATTGAAGGCGCAAAAACAATAAGTGTCGCAAATCCAGACGATCTCGATGCACTCATTGAGTGGATGAACGACTTTTATGCGACTGCAGTACCACTAGCGTCTCCTACACATGAGGGCGAGCATCTCTTTGCAATCGAGCGTCTTGTCGTAAGTCCAGCAGCAGGCGTGTTCACCAAGAAGATGTCTGTCGAGAACAACACACGAATTGATGTCGGTCATGTGCTCGGTCACGTCGGTGAAACCGAAGTGCGATCGCCATTCGCAGGCATTTTGCAAAACTACATCGCTGTTGATGGCGAGCGATTGACGGCTCATCAGCCAATCGCTTGGCTCAGATCGCATTAGAGTTAACTGCAATGCCACAAATTCCTTCGGGTGCACGCGGTGCAGTCATCACAGGTTGGGGTCGTGCCCTGCCAGACAAAATTGTCACTAACGATGATCTCTCGAAGACTCTCGACACCAACGACGAGTGGATTCGTGAGCGCACTGGCATCCATCAACGCCATATCGGTGGAACTACTTCAGGTCTCTCGGTGCAAAGCGCACGCTTGGCAATGCAAATGGCAAAGGTTGACCCACTCGAGATTGACGCACTCGTTTTAGCAACGACCACTCCTGACCGTTCTGTCCCTGGAACCTCACCGAGCGTGCAGCACCAGCTTGGTCTCAAGTGCGGCGCGTACGACATCAACGCGGCTTGCTCGGGCTTTGTGTACGCACTTATAAACGCACATGGACTCATTGCAATGGGCGCAAAAAAAGTTTTGGTTATCGGTACAGACACTCTTTCTCGAATCACCGATTGGACCGATCGTGGCACTGCAATCTTGTTTGCGGATGGTTCAGGTGCATGCGTCCTCGAAGCCGTTGACGGACCCGGACAATTACTCGCTTGGGATCTAGACGCTGATGGTTCAGCCGAAGAGCTGCTCTATGCAGAAATTGGCGGTTTCATCAAGATGGACGGCAAAGAGGTTTTCCGCAGAGCAGTTCGAATCATGGTTGACTCCGCACAGAAGTCGATGGCCATCGCTGGTGTTACTGCTGATCAACTCGCACTTGTGGTTCCTCATCAAGCGAATACACGAATCATTACCGCAGCATGCGATCGACTTGGTGTCTCTATGGAAAAGACGTCCATCGTGTTGCACGAAACGGGGAACACATCCTCTGCATCGATTCCACTTGCTCTCTTTGACGCAGCCGATAAGGGACGCCTTAATACTGGTGATTTGGTTTTGCTCGTAGGATTTGGTGCGGGAATGACTGCAGCGAGTGCAATCTTGCGCTGGCAGGGTCAGCAGTAGAAAGCAGATCAACATGACTGAAACAACTTCACGAGTCGTACTCATCACGGGTGGATCTAAGGGAATTGGCCTCGCTTGTGCACGCCATTTCGCGGCTCTTGGTGACCGCGTCGCTGTTACGTACAACTCATCTCCACCAGCGTCAGAGTTTTTTGCTGTTAAGTGCGACGTGACGGACACCGACCAAGTCAATGCGGCCTTTGATGCTGTCGAGGCTCACTTTGGTCCGGTGCAAGTACTTGTCTCTAATGCTGGCATTACCAAAGACACGCTGATCTTGCGCATGAACGAAGACGATTTTGCAACTGTGCTTGACGCCAACCTCACTGCAGCATTTCGCGTTTGCAAGCGAGCAACCCAGGGCATGCTTCGTGCTCGGTCTGGACGCATCATCCTGATCTCCAGTGTTGTCGGCATGTTGGGCTCAGCCGGTCAAGCAAACTACGCAGCATCCAAAGCTGGGCTTGTCGGTTTGGGTCGCTCCCTTGCTCGCGAACTGGGATCCCGCAGCATCACCGTCAATGTCGTTGCGCCTGGCCCCGTAGACACCGAAATGACCGCAGCGCTCAACGAAAAGCAGATGCAACAAATCACCGATGCTGTTCCACTTGGAAGAACCGCAACGGTTGATGAAATCGCAGGAGTAGTCACTTTTCTTGCAAGCCCTGCAGCCGCATACATCACTGGGGCAATCATCCCTGTCGATGGCGGACTTGGCATGGGTCACTAGGCACTAAACCTTCAGCCAAAGTCCTTTCGTAGTAACCTGTATTTCACAAGTTCAATAACACATAGCCAGGAGCAACATCATGGATCAGCAACTATTTGACCGTTTCACAAAATGCGCAGTCGAGGTTCTCTCGGTCGACGCCTCAAAAATTGTCCTCACCGCACACTTCTCCGATGACCTTGATGCCGACTCACTTGACCTTGTCGAACTAGTAATGGCACTCGAAGAAGAGTTCGGTATTGAAGTTCCAGAATCCGATCTCGAAGGTGTCGACACAATCGGCAAGGCCTTCGATCTCGTCACCTCTAAAGTCAAGTAAGCGCTTCGAGCGCAAACAGTTATGCAGGGTGCCGGACATCGTGTAGCCATTACCGGGTATGGGGTTGTTGCTCCCTGTGGTATTGGCAAAGAACTTTTCTGGAAGGGTCTTCTTGGCCCAGGCTTCACCGGCGCCAACTCGATTGAGTTTAAGGATTGGGATCCTTCTCCTTATTTCGAGAGTCCGAAGGAATCTCGCCGAGCAGATCGTTGCGAGCAGTTTGCTTTGGCGGCGGCCGGCGAAGCAATGACACAAGCCGGAGAACTCCCCTACAACCGCGAACGCATCGGCACAATTTTGGGTACTGGCATTGGTGGATTACGCACACTTGAAGGCCAAGTTGAAGTGCGCATGGAAAAAGGTGAGCGACGAGTTTCGCCATTTCTTGTTCCGATGATGATGTCCAATGCATCGGGCGCCGCAATTTCGATGCGTTATGGCTTTCAGGGTCCAACTGAAACAGTTTGCACAGCGTGTGCTGCGTCTACACATGCCATCGGCAATGCGGCTCGTCTCATTGCATGGGGTCGTTGCGATGCGGTAGTCACTGGAGGCACCGAGTCAGCGGCAACAGTTACCGCACTTGCTGGATTCACGAACATGACCGCTATCTCATCGACATTCGTTTCAAAACCATTTGACGAAACACGTGACGGTTTCATTCAAGGCGAAGGCGCAGCAATTTTTGTGCTGGAACGACTTGATCTCGCGCTAGCGCGAGGCGCGACAATTCTTGGTGAGATAGTTGGTGCAGCAAGTAACGCCGATGCGTATCACATCACCGCACCGTCGCCTGGTGGTGTTGGCGCGACACGATGCATGCAACTTGCACTCGAAGATGCAGGCCTAGAGCCAAGTGACATCAAGCAAATCAATGCACACGGCACAAGCACTCCGCTTAACGACAAAGCGGAGTCGCAAGCAATCGCAGCAGTGTTTGGCAACGACGGTCCTCCAGTTGTGTCAATCAAAGGCGTAACCGGTCATCCACTCGGCGCTGCTGGTGCACTCGAGTTGGCTGCAGTGATGTTGTCGTTTGAGAAGAAACTGATTCCACCTACTCGTGGAACAACAGTTGTAGATCCAGAGATGTCAATTGATGTCGTCATTGGTGAGCCACGACCATGGGAGCCAGGTCCAACGATTTCGAACAACTTCGGGTTCGGCGGACACAACGGTTCAGTTATTGTCTCGCCATACGGTAATTAAGAATCAACTACTACAAACAACAATTCGCATTCACACGCAATCTCACCGTTAACGCGAGCGACTCCAGCGCCTTTGCCAGCTCGTGCCGACATGCGACTAATTGTCGCCGACAATTCCAAAGTGTCGCCAGGTACAACTTGTCGTCTAAACCGTGCGCCATCCAAGCCTCCAAAAAGCGGAAGCTTGCCAACAAATTTTGGGTCGCTCACAATTGCCAATGCGCCCGTTTGAGCAATCGCCTCACACATCAACACCCCTGGCAATGTTGGTCGACCAGGAAAGTGTCCTTCGAAAAATGTTTCATTTCCCGTGAGCCTCCAAATTGCTGATGCAGAAATGCCTGGTGTCAGTTCGGTGATCGCATCAACAAACAGAAATGGCGCACGGTGAGGTAGCAACGAGCTTGGTTCTGGAAACGTCGTCATGTGCAATTCCCTTACTTCTTGAGCGATTCGAGCAACCGAAGCGGAGTGTCTTTCGGTGAGATCTTGTACCACGCATGCACGATTTCACCCTTGCCATTGATCAAGAATGCTGACCGCTCAATTCCCATGTACTCACGACCGTACATTGATTTCTTCTTCCAGACCTTGTATTTCTTCGCCACAGCGTTGGTGTCGTCAGATAAAAGAGTGAACCCAAGACTGTATTTCTCGTCAAACTTCAACAATTTGGCAGGTTTGTCAGGGCTAATGCCCACGATCACAGTTTTGCCAATTTGATCTGCGATGTCGCGCAATCCGCATGATTGCTGCGTGCATCCCGGCGTATCGGCCTTTGGATAGAAATATACGAGCACAGTTCGCTTCGAGAATTTTTTCAGAGAAAACTTCTTCTCATGCTGATCCAACAGTTCGATATCGGGGGCTAAAGAACCTTCCTTTAACATTGGTCAACCGCTTCACGAACTTCGGCAATGTAGTCACCCACAGCATCGGCATCTTCCTCGATCAATCGACGCATCACTGAAGCGCCCTGGATGACGCCATCGGCAATCGTGCACGCTTCGGCTGCTTGCTGTGCGTTAGAAACGCCAACACCAATCAGCACAGGCACATCGGTTATCGCCTTCAATCTCTTGGCCAACGTGAGTGCGCTTGAAGCAAGTGCGTCTCGCTCTCCTGTCACACCCAGCAAGCCAACTGCATACACAAAACCTCTGCACCTCTCAACAATTCGTGGCAATCGCTCGTCGGGTGCTGTCGGTGCAGCAAGCATCACTGTCTCAATACCGCTCGTGTCGGCTGCAGCACACCAAAGACCAGACTCTTCGAGTGGCAGATCCGGCACAATCGCTGCACATACTCCAGCCTCACGCAATGAATTTGCAAATCGCTCATTTCCTGCGTGATGAACAGTGTTGTAGTAACACATCACCGCAAGTGGAATGCCGACATCGACCGATCGCAACTCGTGCAATATGGAAATAGGTGTGGCGCCGTTGTGCAGCGCCATCTCGGAGGCGTGCTGAATTGTTGGACCATCCATGACGGGGTCAGAGAACGGAATACCGATTTCGATTGCATCTGCACCGTTTGCAGCAGCGGCACGGATGGCGTCAGTCCAACCTTTGAATCCGCCGGTTATATAAGGGACGACGAGTTTCCGACCTTCGCTTCGCTTTTTGCGCAAATACGTTTCTAAAGTGCCGATTTCAACCGACATCAAATTTGCCCGTCCAAAATCTCCATCATCTGAGCAACATCTTTGTCACCACGACCCGACAAGTTCATCAAAATTGTTTGACCTTGCATCTTTGGTGCTTCTCGGATAATCCACGCCATTGGGTGTGCGCATTCGAGAGCAGGAATAATTCCTTCACTACGCGACATCACTTGAAACGCGCTAATTACTTCCGCATCATTCACACATGGATACTCTGCACGACCTATTGAAGCGAGATACGAATGCTCTGGACCAACTCCTGGATAGTCAAGGCCAGCAGAAATCGACTGAGCCTCTTGCACTTGTCCGTGTTCGTCTTGCATCAAGTAACTGCGCATTCCATGAACTACACCCGGCATACCCTTGCCCACCGCTGCTCCGCCAGCAGGCTCTACACCAATCAGTCGAGTTTTCGTGTCGACGAAGCCGGAGAAAATTCCAATCGCATTAGATCCACCCCCAACAGCCGCCACAACAACGTCTGGATCTTTGCCATCAAGTAGCGAGTGGCACTGCTCGCTTGCTTCTTGGCCAATCACACTTTGGAATGTTCGTACCATCCACGGGTACGGATGCGGACCCATTACTGAACCTATTGCGTAATACGTGTCTTCAACTGTTGCCACCCAATCACGCATTGCTTCGTTGACAGCATCTTTGAGCGTTCGACTACCCGATACGGCAGGCACCACTTCTGCACCCAACAACTTCATGCGAAAGACATTCAACGCTTGTCGTTGCACATCGACCTCGCCCATATACACCTTGCAGCTCAAGCCAAGCAGAGCAGCGGCAGTTGCAGATGCGACACCGTGCTGACCTGCACCTGTCTCGGCAACAATGCGCTTCTTACCCATGCGCTTTGCCAGCAACACCTGACCGAGCACGCTATTGATCTTGTGTGATCCTGTGTGATTCAGGTCTTCGCGCTTGAGCAGCAAACGAATGCCCAATTGTTTACCCAAGTTGTGACACTCGGTCAAAATGGATGGACGACCTGCATAGTCTCGCAAGAGATCATCTAATTCTTTTCGAAATGAAGGATCGGCCCAAGCGTCACGAAACGCCGCCTCCAACTCTTGGCAAGCAGGTACAAGAGTTTCGGGAACGAAACGTCCACCAAACTCACCAAAGCGACCATCGAGACTTGGATCCTGAAGCATCACCCAAATCTACTAGTCGATGTCTCCTATTTCTCGGGCTGCAGCGCGCGCATTTGCGATGAACTGACGCATTTTCACTGGGTCTTTGAGTCCGTGACTCTTTTCAACTCCACTCGACACATCAACACCCCAAGGTCGCACTCGATCAATGCCCTCTGCAACATTTTCAGGATTTAGGCCACCGGAAAGTATCAAGCGCAGACCTAGCGGAATCTCGTTCATCAAACCCCAATCAAAAACCTCTCCTGATCCAGGGCTAAGGCCGTCGACCAAAATCGCATCACAAACAAAGTCGTTGGCACGCGACGCATCAGGCGATCCAGCGACTACTGCCTTGATCGAAAATCGCACAGCATTTGAAACTTCGGAAGTAATCAGAAGCGACTCATGACCATGCAACTGAGCGCCTTGCAAATGTGCTTCTTGCATTATGTCAATGATTCGTTTTGGCAACTCGTCGCGAAAAACTCCTACTGTCACTATCTCTGACGGCAAACGGCGCACAATCTCGCGCACTTTGCTTGGGGCAACTTGCCTAGGCGATGGTGCGAAAACGAAACCTAGAGCATCTGCTCCAAGTGCAACTGCAAGTAGTGCATCTTGCTCGTTGGTTATTCCGCAGATTTTGATGAACACAGCAACTCACGCTAGTTCTTGGTGGTTGTTACACGTAGTGATGCAATGACAGACGCAGGATCATTGCTGACCACCAGACTTTCACCGACCAATACTGCGTCATAGCCAGCATCACGCAACGACTGAGCATCATTGGCATCTCTCACTCCAGATTCTGCAACCCTGATCACTCCAATTGGTATCACTGATGCCATGCGAACCGCTCTCTCGCGATCTACCTGAAATGTCACGAGATCTCGTTGATTCACGCCGATCATCGTTGCTCCCGCCAACAGGGCTCTCTCCACTTCAGTCTCGTCATGAGTCTCAACCAAAACGTCGAGACCGATCTCGATTGCCAACTGATGAAAGGCAACCAACTCTGGTTGAGAAAGAGCAGCAGCAATCAGCAACACGCAATCGGCACCCATAATTCGCGCATCGCACACGTCCAATTCACTTACCGTGAAGTCTTTGCGCAAGACCGGCAGTGCCGTTGCAACACGCGCCTGAAGCAAATCGTCTACCGAACCACCAAACGACACATCGTCTGTAAGCACCGACAGGCAACTTGCCGATCCGCCTTCGTAAGAGCGCGCCAAATTCGATGCATCAATGCCTTCGCGGAGCACACCCTTTGAAGGAGAACGACGCTTGATCTCGGCAATCACTGCAAGTTGATGCAGTGAATCGTCTCTCAACCTTTGAATGAATCCCCTCGTCGGCGCAACAGTCTTGGCTTCATCTATCAGTTGCGACAATCGCCGTGAATCAGATTGCGCCGCTGCTCTATGTCGGTCAAGAATCTTGGCGAGATACAACTTTTAGAGTCCTTTGCCGCCTACTGGCTTCAGGAATGACATCTCTGGAGCACCGTCGACAAATGGTGCTAGCGACTGCGACCAAGTTGTAAATGCAGCACTACTCATATGCGCCTTAGATGCTGCATCGTCCTCATACAACTCGTAAAACCAAACTACGTTCTCGTCAACTAGGTCGTGATGAAAGAGGTAAGTCAATGTCCCTGCTTCGCCTTGCGCAGTTGCCAGACCAGGCTGAACTGCTGCCGTCATTGCATCACGCTGACCAGCCTTAACTCGGATCTTTACTGCTACTGCAATTTTGCTCATGATGTGCTCCCTGTTGGTTTACTGGTTAAATTAATGATGTTTATTTGTAATTGTATTAGAAACCGATTTTTACGCGCAATACATTTTCTAGATCGCTGATCGCAACTCTCTCTTGATTGGTGGTGTCGCGTTCGCGAATGGTCACGGCACCGTCTTCGAGTGAGTCAAAGTCGACTGTTACGCAAAACGGTGTGCCGATCTCATCTTGACGCCTATATCTACGACCAATGGCTTGGGTTTCATCGAACTCGCACATATAACGCTTCGCAAGTTTTGAGTAGATCTCTTTAGCAAGCGGCATCAACGTGTCTTTTTTGGACAGCGGCAATACTGCTACTTGATATGGCGCGAGTCTTGGGTGCAATCGCAGAACAGTGCGCGGTTCGTCATTGACTACGTCTTCGTCGTAGGCCGCGAGCAAAAATGCTGCCATCGTGCGGTTTGCACCGGCTGCTGGTTCCACAACAAACGGAACATACCGTTCGTTCGTGGCTTGATCAAAATAGTCGAGCTTCTGCTTTGAATACTCCGCGTGACGTTTGAGATCGAAATCGGTTCGTTGGGCAATTCCTTCGAGTTCGCCCCAGCCCCATGGAAACTTAAACTCAATATCGCTCGTGCCGGCGGAATAATGCGAGAGTTCGTCTGATGCGTGTGCACGCAAACGAAGCATGTCCGCAGGTATTCCGTATTCGATGTACCAGTTCATGCGCTCTTGGCACCAATATTCGTACCACTTCGCACTTTCGGCTGGTGGAACGAAATACTCCATTTCCATCTGTTCAAATTCACGTGTGCGAAAAATAAAGTTTCCAGGAGTTATTTCATTGCGAAACGACTTACCAACCTGAGCAATGCCAAATGGTGGCTTACGTCGCGATGTCTGCAAGACGTTTGCAAAGTTGACAAACATTCCCTGAGCGGTTTCTGGACGCATAAACACGTCAGTGCCTTCGCCCTCAACAGGGCCAGCATGCGTCTTGAACATGAGGTTGAAAGCCCGGGCTTCAGTGAAAGTACAGCCCTTCATCTTTTGTGGGCAGTCTCTGTCGTCAAGTTGGTCTTCACGAAAACGCTTTTTACACACTGTGCAATCGACAAGAGGATCGCTGAAGTTGGCCAAGTGTCCGCTCGCTTCAAACACTGCATGGGGGCCCAAAATCGCGGCGTCAATGAGCATCACGTCATCACGCTCTTGAACCATTGCGCGCACCCATGCGTCTTTAACGTTTCGCAGCATTAACGAACCAAGCGGGCCGTAGTCGTACGACGAGCGAAAGCCACCGTAAATCTCTGCGCTCGGATAGACGAAACCTCGGCGCTTGCAGAGGTTGACTATCTGCTCAAGATCGGTCGCGGGCATTGGTACAGACTACAACCCACTACATATCCAAACTAGTTACGTTTATTAGCCGCGCTCAAACATTGCGACCGAACGCAGTCGTCGTTCAATATGGTGTTCCATTGATTGCGTAGCCAAATGAGTTATTTCGGCAGTTGCCGGCGTCGCTGCCTGAGCGAGAGCAAAATTCAGTTGGCCACCCAGGACTTGCTGCAAAAGCAGAACCGCAGCAGGACTAATGGACACCCCTGTACGACATTCTCGACATTGCACGCCGCCCTGGATCATGTCGAAAGCAACAAGCGGGGACCCCGAGTTACAGGTAACGCACTTATCCATCTGCGGGCACACCCCTTCTGCTGCCAGGAGTTTCCAATAGAAGGCGGCAAGCACCAAGGGTGAGGCTTGTTCAGCAAGCGCATTCAATGCACCAACCAACATCCGATACAAATGCGGCGAGGGCTGTCGATCTTCGGAAATCATGTCAACTGCTTCCAACATCGAAAGTCCCTGCGTGAGTCGGTCTAAGTCCGCATGTAAAGGTGCAGATGATTCGAGGAGTTCAACCTGATTGACAGTGTCCAAACCTTTGCCTTTGTACAACAACACTTCGACGTGACTCAAGACTTCAAGTCGAGCACCAATTTTTGATTTAGTTTTGCGAACCCCCTTCGCAACAGCTCTGACCTTGCCGTGGTCTTGCGTCATGATCACAATGATGCGATCAGCCTCACCGAGTTTGTATGTGCGCAGCACCACACCCTTGTCGCGATATTGGTTCACGAATCAACACCACCAAATCGACGATCCCTGCGTTGAAAGTCATTGATTGCCATCTGCACATGCTCAACATTGCATTTACGCCACGACACATCCAAAAACACGAGTTCGCTGTAGGTCAGTTCCCACATCAAACTTGGAGGGATCTGCGTAGGAGATCCGAACACCAAAATCAGGTCGGGGTCGACAAAACCTGGCGGCAACATGGCGGCGCGCAAAATTTCTTCACTGATGTCCTTATCTTGTCGATTAGTAGAATTCTCTCCCCTGATTTGATTGAGCGCATTTGCAAATCTCTCTCTGCCATCTGCACACAAGTCAACTACTACTACCAATCCATCTTTCGCAATGAACGAAATTCTGTTTCCGTTGCGCTGCCCGCCGCATGCATCCACAACAGTGGCAGCAATCTCATCCTCGACCGCGCTTGGTCCGGCATAGGGGCACACCGTCAACCATCGAGCGCCAGATTCATGTACAGAGTCGACGAAGGTGTCGAGTTGCAACTTCCATTCGCTAACGCTCGCCTGCCTCCATTCCTGCAATGTGCCCCCGCATACCAATACGTGCGAGAGACCACCTTCGTTAGCCACTTGGCCGTGTGCTGCACTTGTAGTCCTCTTGGCCATCCCTCTATTGTCGCATGAAGCCTTACGATGGTGCTTCCAATGAATGCAATTCCTTCACCCCACGGCCCACATGTGGCATGCATCATGGATGGCAACGGGCGCTGGGCCAAACGCCGCGGGCTACCTCGCACTGCAGGTCACACCGCTGGCGAAGAGAATCTTGCAGAAGTTGTGCGCATTGCTTCCGCTCGGGGTGTTGGCTATCTGACCGTGTTTGGCTTCTCTACCGAAAATTGGGTACGACCAAAAGCCGAAGTTCGACATATCTTGTCATTACATAAACGACTCTTTGGACGCATTGAAGAACTCAACCAAAACAATGTGCGCATCAATTGGATCGGTCGTCCATTCGATGAACCTGGCGCTCGCACTCCTGCTTTCGTACAGCGCGCAATTCGCCAAGCCATTGCCGACACGGCCACCAACACTGGCATGGTGCTGACTGTGGCATTCGATTACGGCAGTCGTGCCGAGTTGTTGCGTGCAGCGCAACACTGCATCAGTGGATCAAACAGTACAGAGCCCATCTCATCTGCTGCAGTGCAGTCTCATTTATATAGTCCCGAATTACCCGATGTGGATTTGTTGATTCGCACATCGGGTGAGAGTCGCATTTCCAATTTTCTGTTGTGGCAAATTTCTAGCGCAAAGGTCTACTTCACGGAACGTTCGTGGCCCGACCTTGACGCAACCGAGATCGATTCAGCATTGGCGTTAATCCGCAAGTGAGCAATAAAGAGATCCAAAGCAAAACACTTTCGCTTCTGCACACTGTTACTGCAGCGTTGCCTCAAGCCGAAGAACGCCAAGGTCAAAATGAAATGGCTGTTGCAATTGCGATTGCCGTGGACACTAAACGTCATTTGATTGTTCAAGCAGGCACTGGCACTGGCAAAACACTTGGTTATCTTGTTCCTCTCATCGCATCCGGCAAACGTGTTGTGGTTTCTACGTACACAAAGGCTTTGCAGGACCAGCTCGCAGCAAACGACCTGCCATTACTCTCCAAAGTTTTAGGCAAGGAACTGAACCGTCACATCTCGTGGGCAGCGCTAAAGGGTCGTAGCAATTACATCTGCGTTCAACGAGTCGACGAGATCGTTTCTCCAAAACATACTAAGCTCGATCTTGAAACCACACCAGCCAAAGTCACGAAAGAGATAGCGAAACTCAGCGAGTGGGTTACACAAACTGACACTGGCGATCAAGGCGACTTGACGTGGAGTCCAAGCGATCAGGCTTGGCGCATGGTCAGTGTGGGCAGCGACGAATGTCCAGGTGCACAGCGATGTCCTGCCGGTGCGCGATGCTTTGCCGAACGCGCTCGAGACAGGGCCGCTGCTGCAGACGTCATTGTTGTCAATACACATATCTACGGCTTGCACATCGCAACAGGTGGAGCGTTGCTGCCAGAGCACGAAGTGGTGGTTTTCGACGAAGCGCATCAACTTGAAGATGTCATCAGCGCATCGGTGAGTACCGAAATTGGTCCTGGTCGCGTCAATGCAGTCTCCGCTTCGATACGCGCGATTATTCGCGATGACGCCATGAGCGGCTCGCTCAACCAGATTGCTAATGATCTCCATGCACAGTTGTCTCCGTTTGTCGACAAACGACTATCTATGCCACTTCCCGACGAAATCCAAAGTGCACTTATCACGTTGCGACTCAAGGTTGACTCTGCTCTTGAGATGCTGCGTGGCATCAGCAGTAAAGACGAATCGGCAAAACAGAGGGCTCTACGTGCTCAAAATCTGTCCACACGACTCATTGAATCGATTGACATTTCCCTGATGGCACTAAAAGGTCGTGTTGCGTTCGTCAGCGGTTCAAAAGACCGACCAGTACTTGAGATTGCGCCACTTGACGTTGGTCCATCACTGATTGAAAACGTTTGGAATCAACGCACGGCAATTCTAACGAGCGCCACTATTCCACTTTCGCTTCCCAACCGCATCGGGCTCGCTGAGGACTCCGTAGATGTCATAGATGTTGGAAGTCCGTTTGACTACGACCAAAGTTTGCTCTACTGCGCAAAGCAACTACCAGAGCCCAGCAATCCATTACGCGATAATGCCGTACACGATGAAATTGAACGCTTGATCAACGCTGCTGGTGGCAGAACGCTCGCACTCTTCACCACTTACCGCACAATGCATCTGGCCGCCGACGAAATGGCTAAGCGTCTCTCATTTACAATCCTGCGTCAAGATGATCTTCCAAAGATGGCTCTCATCAATGCATTTGCTCAAGATGAGTCGACATGCCTTTTTGCAACTGCCGGGTTCTTCCAAGGTGTTGATGTCCCAGGTCGCACGTTAAGCCTGGTCATTATTGACAAGATTCCATTTCCGAGACCAGACGAACCGCTCTTAAGTGCGAGACGAGATGTAATCGGTCGCTACTACTTCAACGAGATCGATATCCCGCTCGCAGCAACACAACTCGCTCAAGCAGCAGGTCGACTTATTCGGTCACAAACAGATCGCGGAGTTGTTGCCATCCTCGACCCGAGACTTGCAACCAAGGGTTATGGCAAAACGCTCGTCGCGACACTTCCACCGATGCCACGCACTGTCGATCTTGAAGAAGCAGAATCTTTCCTACGTAGTCTTGCGTAATCTTTTTATACTTGCTTCGCTACCAGTTTGTATCCCATGCCATGAACAGTCTGAATGATGAGAGGGTTCATCGGCTGATCCTCAATTTTCACTCGCAGACGACGAATGTGCGCATCAACCAATCGAGAGTCTCCGAGATACTCGTATCCCCACACTCGCTCGAGCAATTGATCTCGTGACATCACCATTCCTGGATGGTCTGCAAATTCACACAGCAAATTGAATTCAGTTTTCGTCAAGCTCAATTCGACTCCACCTTTGTGCACCACGCTGAGTTGCCGATTGAGCTCGACATCACCCAGGCGCTGGATGTGGACAACACCTACAACAGCATTTGGCTCAACCAATTGCGTTCGTCGCAATGCTGCTCGAATTCTGGCGGCCAATTCTTTTGCAACGACCGGCTTCGTCACATAATCATCTGCACCTGCCTCAAGACCAGCCACGAGGTCATGAGTATCTGTCTGTGCAGTAACCATGATGATCGGCACAATTGAGTGTTGGCGTAATTGTCGACAAACCTCAAACCCCGAGATGTCGGGAAGCCGAAGATCGAGCAATACGAGATCTGGAGTTATCTCGGCGAACTTTGCAAGTCCATCAGCCCCATCCTTGGCTTCTCGAACCGTGTAGCCCTCATCTTCAAGGGCCAGTCGCAAGGCAGTTCTGATCGCTGTGTCGTCCTCGATGAAAAGCAGCGAATGCATGCAAGCAGTCTGCCTGAAGCAATCAAATTGTTACCAAAAACGCACAAAATCAGAGCGTGGTAGTCAAATCCCTCCGCAACAATAGAGCCATCGAACCGGTGGAGATCATGCTCCCCCTTGATCCTCACCGGTTCGGATCTCCCCTTCTTCCTGCCATGCTTAGAGCATGAAAGAGGCTCGACGCTTTCCAAATTTGTTTGGACTTCGTGGTCGAATGGTTCTGTTCTTCAGCCTCGGAGCATTTGCAGCAGCACTCGCGCTCAGCGTGGTGACGTATGCAAGCACTCGCTCTTATCTACTCAGTCAGCGAAGCGAAGTTGCTAAACGTCAAGCATTCAACAATGCACAACTTGTACGAACGCTCTACGCCGAAAATCCTGCAGACGTCGATCAACTTATAGCCAATATTCGCAGCGAGCGCGGTGGTTATGCGGTTTTGCATCTTGACGCCAGCGACACGGAAAGCGAATATTTTTTTGCACAAGAGCCGCTGCGCTTCACACAATCAAATCTGCCCCAAGATCTCGTCAATAAAACACTGCAGGGAGGCACTGGCCGACAGCGATTCACATTCAACTCAAGTCCTTACGAAGCAATCGGCGTCTCGATTCCATCAATTCATGCCCAGTATTTTGAAGCGTTCCCGCTCGGCGATGTTGCAACAACCCTTGGAACAATTCAGACAACGCTGCTCATCGGCGTCCTACTGATCACTATTGCCGCCGCCTTTTTGGGGTTGACCACGAGTCGAAACGTATTGCGACCTCTGCTGCGAGTAACAGGAGCAGCGGATGACATCGCTACTGGTGGACTCGACACGCGTCTCGAAAATGAGAAAGACCCCGACCTAGAACGACTAGTTACTTCGTTTAATGAGATGGCAGATGCCGTGCAACAAAGAATCGAGCGAGAGCAGCGCTTTGCAAGCGATGTGAGTCATGAGCTGCGCTCTCCAGTAACCGCACTTGGGGCTGCTGTCGATGTATTGGTCTCCAAACGAGATGAGTTTTCTGATCGGAACAAAGAAGCAATTGACATCCTTGCTTCACAGGTCAAGCGTTTTGATCGCACAGTCGTTGATCTTCTTGAACTCTCTCGCCTCGATGCGGGTGCAAGTGAAAACAATCTGGACAATGTGCACCTCATCGATCTGATTAAGCGCATTATGTCAAGACACGGATTTGACCAAGTTGTATTTACACATTCGCTTCTGACGACAAAAGGCTCAACCGAGATTGACGATGTAGTGGTGGTTGATCGCAGGCGTATCGAACGTATCCTGCTCAATCTTCTTGAAAATGCCCGTGACCATGGCGGTGGCGCAACACGAGTTTCACTCGATAGCCAAACTGATTTTTTTGTTCTAAGTGTTGAAGACTCTGGTCAAGGCATTGCCATCAGTGAGCGAAACCGAATTTTCGAGCGTTTTGCGCGAGGCACCGCAGCACGTCTCTCAACCGGAAGCGGTCTTGGCTTAGCAATAGTGCAGGAACATGCACGCGCCCTCGGTGGCACTGCCCATGTCGAAGACTCACCTACTGGTGGGGCGAAGTTTGTTGTCACCATTAAACGAACGGTCGCATCGTGAGCATGAATTCAACGACCACTGCCATCAGGCGCTCAATACTTCTGTTGGTGGTTCTTTCTTCTTGCGCAGTGCCAAGCAGTGGTTCGTATCAGCAAGTTGCACCAGAAGATGTTCCATTCGGGCTGAACGCCCCACAGACAACACTGCCGCAAACAACGACAACGGTTTCTGACCCAATGAGCACCGACTCTATTGCAGTCGCGGTTTCCGAGCCAATAGATCTCTTCTTTATCTCCAACTCAAGAATCATCAAAGTGCAGCGCAATGTCGCAAGCCCAGCCAATCCCTCCCAGGCACTTTCTTCACTAGTTGAAGGACCGAGCACAAGCCCGGAGTACGTCGGTCTTCGAACAGCCCTCCCAACAACATTCGTTGCGAGTGTCGATGTCATCCGTGGTGTGGCCCAAGTGGATGCCACTCGCGTTTTTCTCGACTCTCTTTCAGGTCTCGACCAAAAACTTGCAATAGCCCAGATTGTTTTGACATTGACGAGCCGACCCGGCGTAGGCCAGGTGCTCTTTAGCGTTGACGGCAAACTCATTTCGGTACCACGTGGCCGTGGAGACTCTGTTGCCAGTGGCGTTGCTGTTACCTTCGACGACTACTCGACACTCATCAATCAGCAGTAGACGCCGCAAGACCGAACTAGTAGCCGAACTAGTAGCCGAACTAGTAGCCGAACTAGTAGCCCAGACGCTCTACTCGCTCTGGGCGCTGCTGCCAGTTTTTGTCAACCACAACTGCAAGTTCCAAAAAGGTTCCGCTCGGCAATTGCCGACGCACATTGGTGCCAACAATTTTGAGCATTGCACCATTCTTGCCAATGACCATTCCCTTTTGACTTTCGCGTTCGACAACAATCTCACAACGAATTCTTGGTGGTTCATATTCAGTCACGCGAGTAGCGATCGAGTAAGGCAATTCTTCGTGCGTGTTCTCAAGCAATTGTTCGCGCACCAACTCGGCTATCCACACGCTGTCCGGTGTCTCGGTAATCATTTCGGCCGGGTACAACAATTCGCCTTCTGGCATTCGCGTAGCTAAATACGCAGTGAGTTCTGCAACTCCGTCACCAGTTTTTGCGCTAATCGGAAAGTACTCTGCCGCACCGAGCGATGAGAGAGCCTGTAACTGCTTCAGAATCTTGGCGGGCTCAGCCCTGTCAATCTTGTTCAGGATCACAACTGCTTTGGACATATCGATGTGGTTGCTCACATACTTGTCGCCAGTACCAAAGGTCTGCGTAGCATCGATAACTAGGCAAACGACATCAACATCTTTTGTTGACTCTATTGCGGTTGCATTCACGCGTTCGCCGAGCGCACTCACCGCCTTGTGGATTCCTGGAGTGTCGACAAAGATCAATTGAGTTTCGGGGGTTGTAAGCACACCACGAATTCTGTTGCGAGTGGTTTGTGGTTTGTCGGAAACAATGCTGACCTTCTTGCCACAGATTGCGTTGAGCAACGTGGACTTGCCGACATTTGGTCGACCAACAAAAGATACAAAGCCAGATCGCATTGATTACAGGCTACGAGTAGATGAGTTGTCCACTCGGCTCTTGACGCTGCCATAATGCAGAGATGCAAAATATCGATCCTAAAAAGTGGTTTGATCGGATGCAGCCACAGACACTGCAGATTGCTACCTGGCTGCTCTATTTCGACGGATTTTTTGCGTTAGTCAGTCTGATCGACAAATCCGGCTATATCGGCTACTTGCGATTCCAATACCCCTTTGGCTTTCTGCTCGGAGTTATTTCTGTAGCACTTTATGCTTTTGGTGGTTTGTTGATGGCCAATGACCTCAAGGTTGGCTACAAACTCAGCGTTCTAGCCGCTGCATCCCCGTTTGTTCTTCGCTTTTTGGCCGTGCGATCACTTGCTCAAAATTTTGAGACTCAAAGCCCAATCGGAATTACCGACTATGTGACCGGCCGTATTTTTGGTGGCTCAATCATCAGCAGTGCATTTGATATTGCGGTTCTCGCGCTGCTTTTACACACGCAGTCCCGTGAGCACCAGCGCATCTGGTATCGCTAAACTTCGTCCATGACCACAATCATCAAAGACCACGAAGATCTCAAGGCCCATGTTGGCCAACATTTGGGCTACAGCGACTACATGACAGTTTCACAAGAGCAGGTGCAGACATTTGCAGATGCAACTGGTGATCATCAGTGGATCCACCTCGATGTCGAAAAGGCCAAGACCGGTCCATTCGGACAAACAATTGCACACGGCTATCTCACACTGTCACTTGCACCAGTATTGATGGCAGGCATTTGGCGACATGAAGGCACCAAAATGGGCGTCAATTACGGAGCCAACAAAATTCGATTCATGTCCCCCGTGCCTGTTGGTTCAAAAATCCGTGCAGGAGCAAAACTTATTCAGGTTGATGACATTGCTGGCGGCGCTCAAGTTGTTGTTGAAACAACGTTTGAAGTTGAGGGTGCTACAAAGCCTTCGTGCGTTGCAGAGCTCATCTTCCGCTATTACTACTAGTTAGCGATATTTCGCCATGATCTTGGCGAACTCATCCATCGTTTGTGTGCTCGGATAATCGACGCACCATGGAATAAAACCGGTGCAACCAACCTTGATGTATTGCTCAATCTTTTCTGCCACTTGATCTGGTGTACCAATGATGTTGGATTTTTGCCAGGTCTCAAACTGATCGCCCCGTCCACTGGCAATCTGAAACTCACGACACTCTTGTTCGGTGTCGCGAATGAGAATTTCGCCAGAGATTGTTTTTCCAATCTCATCAGCATCTCGGCCAACGCTGAGACAATGACCTTTCAATATCTCGACCTTGCGCGCGAAGTCTTCAGGAGATCCGCCAAAGTTTGAATAGTCAGCATGCTGAGCCACTACTCGCAAAGTCAACTGCTCGCCACCACCACCAATCCAGATTGGAGGATGCGGGTTCTGCAGCGGCTTTGGATCGCAATTGGCGCGTGATGTTTGGTAATACTTGCCTTCATATGTCGCTTCTTCTTGCGACCACATCATTTTGACGATCTCAACAGTTTCGCGCAACATGCCAATTCGATCTTTAGGCACAGGAAACTGATAGCCGTAACTTCTAAATTCATTTTCGTACCAACCGGCTCCGATACCCCAGTCCAAGCGTCCACCCGAGATCACATCAAGAGTCGACGTGATCTTCGCGAGCAACGTCGGTGGCCTGTACAACGCACAACCCACCATCTGTCCAAGTCGAATCTTGGTCGTAATTTGACTCATGGCGGCCATGACTGTCCAGCACTCAAATACAGCCTCATGGGCAGGCCGGGGCACATTATGGAAGTGGTCATACACCCAAATTGAGTCGAAGCCCAACTGTTCTGCACGTTTTGCGATGTCAACAGATGCCTGCCATTTTTCGGCTGCCGTCGGAATCTTCACCAATTCCATCTTCCAACCTTGTGGAATGAACACGCCGAACGTGATGTATTGCTTGGTCATAATGGCAAATCTCCAGTGGCCTTCTTTGTTGATCCGTGATCTTTATATGCTGCAATAGTGCGCTGTGCGATGCGCATTTGATGAATCTCATCTGCCCCGTCGGCAAAGCGACTCCATCGTGCCTGCTGCAGCATTCCGGCAAGAGGTGTGTCAGTCGAGTAGCCCAACGCACCATGCACTTGAATTGCACGGTCGACGATGCGCCACAAACTATTTGCAACGAAGTGCTTCGCCATCGAAACTTCGCTCGTAAATTCAAGTCCGTGTTCGATCTTGTACGCAGCGTGCAAGACCATGAGTTTGCATTGGTACAACTCCATCGCCGAGTCTGCGATCAGCCACTGAATTCCTTGCTTCTCGGCCAAAATCGAACCGTGTGAATATCTGTCAAGCGAGCGAGCAACCATCATGTCGAGAGCGGTCTCAGCCTGGCCAATCCATCGCATGCAATGCGCAAGTCGTGCTGGTCCAAGTCGATACTGACCGAGCAAGTGACCTTGACCGCGACCACCGAGCATGCTGCTCGCGGGTACACGCAAGTCTTCAATCAGAATCTCGCAGTGGTTGTGTCCACCCGACATTGTCTCAATATCGCGAACGACATTCCATCCTTCGCTTGGAATATCAACGATGAAGCATGAGTTTGCAGCCTGAGGCAAATCTGGATCTTCTTCGGTTCGAGCAACCAGCAAAGCAAACTGCGCGCCACGTGCTCCAGAGATAAACCACTTGTGTCCGTTGATGACCCATTCGTCGCCGTCTTGATAGGCAAATGTTTTGATTAGTGTTGGATCGCTACCAGCAACTTCTGGTTCGGTCATCGCGAAGCATGAACGTGCTGTGCCCTCACACAAAGGACGCAAGTATTTTTCTTTTTGCTCCGGTGTTGCCCAATGCAAGAGCGTGTGCTGGTTGCCCTCGTCTGGTGCTTGAGCATTCAGTACGAATGGTCCGATACTGACCTTGGCTGCCTCGGCCGATACAGCAGCCATTGCGGTTGGACCAAGACCCATGCCACCCCACTCGGCTGGCATATGCGGTAGCCATAATTTCCAATCTTCACGCGCAACTTTTCGCAACTTCACAATCGTTTTAACCACTTGCGATCGGTCGTTCTGATCAATTGCATCCCACTGCGGTCGCACCACAGTGTCCATGAATTCACGCACCTGCATCCGAACTTTCTCAACTTTTGGTGGGAAGGAAAAATCAATCATCGTGCAAGTTTGCCCGATCAAGACACATTGCCACGAGTCGGCTTCTGGTCGTAGCCTGAATGCTGTGAACAACGCTTGGGACTCGGTCGACTTGCCGCAGGGCCAAGCCAAAGTGCATGCCGTTCGCAGCATGTTTGATGCAATTGCCCCGCGCTACGACCTCGTCAACCGAATCATGACATTTCGACTTGATGTCCGTTGGAGGCGCCGAGCCATTCGCAACCTTGGGCTACCCGCCAACAGCGTGATTCTCGATCTGGCCAGCGGTACAGGCGACATGTGCATCGATCTGCGAAAAGCCGGCTACCAACCTCTCTCAATGGACCTCTCGCTGGGAATGCTGATCGCCGACCGAAGCAATGCCCCTCGCACTCAAACGGACATTTTGCAGTTGCCTTGTGCCAACGACTCAGTTGACGGAGTGACATGTGGGTTTGCACTGCGCAATCTGCTTGATCTCAATACTTTTTTTGGTGAACTCTCCCGCGTCACGAGACCTGGTGGACGAATTGCTTTGCTCGATGTCGGTATTCCAACCAATCCATTCATCAAATGGGGCAACAGCATTTACTTCGGCAAGATCGTCCCACGCATCGGAGGACTTCTTTCCAACCGCGCCGCCTACAACTACCTACCAAAAAGTGTCGCTTATCTTCCCTCTCCTGCTGCAATGGTCGAGATGTTGGAGCAAAATGGTTTTTCCGCTGTTGAGCATCGTCAACTCTCAGGTGGACTCACACAATTACTTCTCGCGACCAAGGCCTAACGATGCGCGCTACTACGCGTCTGCTTTCTGAGGTCTCGACAACATTTACTGCTGACCAAATCGATCTCACTGCCATTGCAGGATCTGACGGCATGCTGTTTGTGCGAAACGGAATTGGTTTTGCAACACGTGGCATTGCAGCCCGGGTGGCATCAAGCGAAGCAAAAGCATTTCTTGCAAACATTCAAGTTGATGACTCGGTGAATGCCCCCGGCAGTGGCCCTGTACTTATCGGTGCCATTCCATTTAATTCTCAACAGCCATACGATTTCGTTCTTCCAAAGCTCCTGGTCTGCAAGTCTGATGACGGTCGTTGTTGGGTAACCACAATTCAAGATACTGAGCTCGACAAATCAGGATCAATTGATTTGGATCTCAGCCCAGTACACGCCCCGAACGCAACATCGTCGTCGTACACCGTCACCCCAGGAGTCGACATCGAGACATATCTACAGGCAGTAACTGCCGCTCGTGACGCTGTACG
>JBIKZO010000141.1:0-3012 GCA_044354675.1 Ilumatobacteraceae bacterium
ACGAAGGCTCACGTATCTTGCGCACCATGGTGGAGCAAGGCATTGGACCAAAAGTCAAGAAGGTCTACGGTTGTGACGGCAACATGGGTAACGCACTCGGCGAGAACTTTGACGCTGGTAAGTAACCAATAGTTTTTAGAACTATATGTTTAGGCCCCGAGCGAAGGCTCGGGGCCTTTTCATTTCCCTGGGAACTCGCTCAGGGCCTCAGACAATTCCCTGGGAACTCGCTCAGGGCCTCAGACAATTCCCTACTTTGATTCAGCCACCAGTGGCTTTGGCCAGTGTGCCCAGGTACAGCTTGATTACGTTTGGGTCTTCGAGCAACGCTCGACCTGTTCCCGTGTAAGCGTTGCGACCTTGGTCCAGCACATACGCCCTGTCCACAACTTGCAAACAACGCCGCGCATTCTGCTCGACCATCAAGATTGCAATTCCTTCAGCATTGATTCGCTTGCATTGAATAAACACCTCATCTTGCAACACAGGCGACAAACCAGCTGACGGTTCATCTAGGAGCAATAGTTTCGGTTCCATCATCAGCGCTCGTCCCATCGCAACCATTTGGCGCTCTCCGCCCGACAACGATCCAGCCTTTTGAGTTGCACGCTCACCGAGTTTTGGAAACAAGGTAGTCACATAATCAAAACGCTCATTGAATACTTCTGGCTTGATGAAGCAACCCATCTCAAGGTTTTCCGCAACAGTCAAACTTTGAAATACATTTTGTGTCTGTGGAACATACCCAACACCGCGTTCGACAAGTTGGTGCGCCTGCAGCCCTGTGATGTTCTCGCCCAAGAAACTTGACATTCCTGATCGAACAGCACACTGTCCGAGAATTGCCTTAAGCACGGTTGACTTGCCAGCGCCGTTGGGTCCGATAACGCCCACAAACTCGCCCTTGCCAACTTCAATGTTGCAGCCATTCAGGATGTTGACTTCCGGAATGTATCCAGCGACTAGATCATCAACGACAAGTACGCGATCGTCACTCATGATTCATCCTCCATCAGCGACTTGCCTTGGTGACTGCCCAAATATGCTTCGATCACTGCAGGATTAGACGAGATTTGTGCTGGTGTTCCCTCAGCTATCACACGACCTTCAGCCATCACGATCACCCAGTCGGAAACATCATTGACCATGTCCATGTCGTGCTCAACAAACAACACCGTCATGCCGTCATCTCGCAGACCGCGAATGTGCTCAAGCAAGCTTTGCTTGAGTGCTGGGTTAACACCTGCCATTGGTTCGTCCAGCATTACCAAACGAGGGTTTGTCATCAGTGCACGCGCCATCTCGAGAAGCTTGCGCTGACCACCAGACAACGTTCCAGCGTATTCGCCACGCATGTGATCGAGCTTAAATCGCTTTAGCAACTCATCGGCTCGCTGCTCGATGATCTGTTCCTGCTTGCGCCAGCGAAATGGAAGTAGACCATTCCACCACTTTTCACCAACCTGATGCGTCGCTCCCAGTTTCATGTTTTCAATTACCGACATCTTTGTCAGGCTCTTTGTCAACTGAAAGGTTCGAATCATTCCCATTGACGCAGTCTTGTGCGCAACAATCTTCTCCATACTTCGACCATCAAATCGCCATTCACCAGTGTCTGGAGTATCGAAACCGGTGAGCAAATTAAACAGCGTTGTCTTTCCGGCACCGTTAGGGCCGATCAAAGCAGTGATTGATCCACGTTGCACTTCAATGTGCTCGACATCAACGGCAATAACACCACCGAAATTCTTTTGAATCTTGTCTGCGAGCAAAATTGGATCAGGTTTTGGTGCTCCTGGCGCCGCCGGAACAGTCTCAAGTGCAGCAATAGCGCGAACCTGTGCGTCAGAGATTTTGATTTCAGCGGGCATCTAGGGCCATCTCTTTGCGGTTTCCAAAAATACCCTGTGGGCGAAAAGTCATCAATAGCATCAGGCCAACACCGATCAACATGTAGTTGATTGCTCCAACCTGGATCTTTTGCATCACTGTGACTCCAAAGATCTTGAGCGGACCATCCTTGGTCAATTCGCGCAAGAAGTTATCGCTGAACACAAAGATTCCCCAAAACAGCATCGAACCAACAATCGACCCAGAGACTTTTGCAACTCCACCCAGCACTAGTGCAGTCAAAATATAAAATGTCACGTCACGGCTGTAGTTGTCTGGCTGCACGGAACCGCGGTCGAGTGCAAAAATCACACCACTAAACATGCCGATGAGTCCACCGATTATCAGAGATTGCATTTTGTAGCTGTACACACTTTTGCCAAGACTTCGCACGGCATCTTCGTCTTCGCGAATCGCTTTAATGACGCGTCCCCATGGGCTTCGCATCAACATATAAACCAGCGTCGCAAAGATCGCGACAAGCGCCCAACCGACCAACAAAGTCCACACGGTGTAGCCGCTGTATTGAAAGGGTTTTATTCCGTACTGAACGCCAGGATCAAATGGGCTCAGTTCGCGAAATTGCAGACTGAAACCATTGATGCCGTCGCTTCCACCAAAATATTGTTTGAAGCGCACCGAGCGCACGATCAATCGAACCATTTCCGCTAGTGCAATCGTCACGATAGCCAAGTAGTCAGCACGCAATCTGAGCGTCGGGATGCCAACGAGCAACGCCAACACGATGACAAAACCCATTCCAATCGGGATACCCCACCACATTCCAATTCCGAAATATTTAGATGTCATTCCGATTCCATATGCACCGCAAGCCATGAATGCGGCTTGTCCAAAATTGAGCAAACCGGTGTATCCAAACTGCACGTTGAGACCAATTGCCGCAAGTGCGAAGTATGCAGCATCAACACCAGTCAATGCCTTGCATGTGTTTTGGATGATGTTTATCCAGTCCATGCGTCAGCCAACCCTCTGCTTGCGCCCAAGTATTCCCTGTGGTCTCACTACCAGCACGATGATCAGAATTAACAGCGCAGGCACGTTTTTTAACTCCGATGGAACAACCAGTGAAGCCATCTCGACAAAAACACCAACCAGCACACC
>JBIKZO010000068.1:0-9058 GCA_044354675.1 Ilumatobacteraceae bacterium
AGTAAATGCGCCGCGCTCGTCGAGCAATCGAATTGCAGTTTGTTTTTCATTACGTGAAAGTTGGGAAAGCCGCGCACCAAGTTCGCGCTCCACTCCCTCAATGATGCGGTCGAGAGCACCGTGCAATGCTGGCAAACGCACGCCAGCGATTGTCACACCTTCCCACACCAACGGAATATCACCCGCAATGATGGCATCGGCTGCAACAAGCTCTGCACCGGTTGCCTTGAGCAATGGTTTAACAGAAGCGATCAGCGGATGATTGGGAATCGTCATGCAACGCCAACATCAACACTCACGTATGTTGCGCCATTGCCATATGCCGCGCGCATGAGTTCTGCAATTACTTCCGGCAACTGTTCTTTCGTTACCGAAAATGATGAACCGAATGGACCAAAGTCAACACTCAGACCACAACGTTCAACAGCAGCAACCGCGGCTGTCACGTGGGCACCTGGGGATCCTTCAACGAATGGTTCAACGGTGAACTCGACGTTCAACATGGTGCCTGCCTTGTGTTTGGGTAGAGATCTCAATAATACGCGTAACCCACGCAATTTCGGCTGTGGGACGAACAGCACTGGTGTGCGTACCATTGTTGCATGGCTTCGACACCAAAAATTCAACCAGCAAACGAACGGCATGGAGCAACAACCGCAGTAGTTGATCAGGCCAAAGGAACGCTTGAGTACGCCCGCGAAATTAGGCGCGACCTACACACCTGGCCAGAGATTGGTTTGGATTTGCCAAAGACGCGCGACCGAGTGTTGACAGCTCTTGAGGGTTTGCCGCTCGACATCACATTGCACAAAACAACAAGTGGCATTGCTGCTCTCTTAACTGGCGACAAACCAGGCCCAACAGTGATGCTGCGCGGCGACATGGACGCACTTCCAATGCCCGAAGACACTGGGCTCGAGTTTTCGTCACGCGTAGAAAATGCAATGCATGCTTGTGGACACGACACCCATGTGGGCATGCTCGCAGGTGCAGCGCGCATGTTGAGCGAGCGCAAAGCCGACTTGCCTGGTCGTGTGCTGTTTATGTTCCAGCCGGGCGAAGAGGGTTACGGCGGTGCCGAATACATGCTTGATGAAGGCTTGCTCGATGTGCCGAAGCACGCCGATGGCTCTGATTCACCAATCACGGCCGCTTATGCACTCCACATCACTTCTTCGATGCCCGCCGGATTTCTTGGCACTAAAGGTGGCCCAATCATGGCATCGAGTGATCGACTCGACATCATCATCACTGGAAAAGGCGGACACGCATCAGAACCTTTCCGCACGCTCGACCCTGTGCCTGTTGCCAGCGAAATCGTGTTGGCACTTCAAGCCTTGGTCACACGCCGTCACGACATTTTTGACCCAACCGTTGTCACGATCACACGAATGATTGCTGGCACTGCATACAACGTGATTCCTGAAACTGCTCGGCTTGAAGGAACTATTCGCGCAGTGAGCGCAGCAACTCGTGCCAAGGTGCACGAAGGCATCAAACGAGTCGCTGAAGGAATTGCAAATGCTCATGACATGAACGCAGAAGTAATCATTGATCTTGGATACCCAGTCACTGTGAATGATGGGCCCTCAGCCGACTTTGCACTCGACGTCGCAGAGTCAATCGTTGGACCAAAGCAGGTGGCCAAATTTCCGAACCCAGTGATGGGCGCGGAAGATTTCAGTTACGTACTAGAAAAACTTCCAGGTGCAATGTTGTTTCTCGGCGGAACACCAAACGGAATGGACCCGCGCAAATCACCACCGAATCACTCCAATCGTGTTGACTTTGAAGAAGACGCAATGACAACAGGTATGGCGGTGTATACGTCACTCGCCTTGCGCACACTCGGCGTAATGCTCGACTAATTGATCAACGACACACATGACCCGCGGTTCAGATAGCTCTCAATCGGGTGGCCAGCGCCCCTTAGAAGGCATACGGGTGCTCGATTTCACGCGAGTTCTGTCTGGACCTCATGCAACTCGAATGCTGAGCGATCTGGGTGCCGAAGTCATCAAAGTTGAGCCACCAATGGGTGACATGACTCGCTTTGCCACGCCCCGAGTTAATTCATTGTCGTCGTATTTCATTCAACAAAATGTGGGTAAGAAAAATGTTTCGCTCGACATGACAAAACCACAAGCAGTTGAATTGCTGAAGAAACTTGTGAGCCATTGCGATGTTGTAATTGAAAACTTTCGGCCTGGTGTGATGCACAAAATGGGTCTTGACTACGAAACTCTTTCGCAATTAAACCCACGTCTGATCTACACATCAATTACGGGTTATGGAGCAACCGGACCATGGACAACACGCCGTGCCTATGCGCCTGTTGTCAATGCCGAATCCGGAATCACCAAACATCAAGGCGATGTGCGGGGTGGACAATACGCAAATGATCCGCATAGTCATGGTGATGTGTACACAGCACTTGAAGCAGCGAGTGCAATCTTGGCTGCTTTGTATCAGCGCGAGCACACAGGCGTTGGCCAATACATCGACGTGTCGATGGCCGAAACCATGTTGTATGTGAACGAGCATGCACACAACCAAATGTGGACAGGTGTCGAACCCGTTGGCGAGATTCGTTCGTTTCAACCTGCCGACTACCCTGTGCTCACTGTTGCTGACGGATCAATGGTTGTTGTCAGTGGCCACCCAGCAGAACGCGGCACATTCGATTTCTTTGTCGCAGCAATGCAACAACCCGAATTGCTCAGTGATCCACGATTTAGTGACGTCGCAACGCGCCTTGAACACTTTGATGAGCTGATGGACATCATGAAGGCGTGGGCAAAAACTGTTGCAACGAGTGACGAGATTGAAAATCGACTTTCACAACACCAACTCGCGGTTGGAAGATTGCGCAGTGTTGGCGAGTTGGCAGACACACAGTGGGCACATGAGCGAGAAGCAGTCGTCCTAGTCAGTGATCGTGGCGACTCAACAGTGCGCATTCCAAATAGCCCGTGGCACTTCTCTGGCTCTGACACCACAACACAAGGTGATGCGAAATATCGCGGCGAAGACAACCGCGCAATCTTTTCAGAAATTACAGGCTTGAGTAGCGAAGAAATTGTGCAACTCGAAAAAGATGGCGTGCTTGTGAGCAGAGGCCCAAGCAAGCGTTAACTATCGACCAGAGTGGCCAAACCCACCGCCGCGGTCTTCGCCATCAAGATTGTCCACTTCATTCCAGTCGATGGTTTCAATGCGTTGAATCAATAATTGTGCAATGCGATCACCGCGTGTCACCACATAATCCACTGTGGGATCGGTGTTGATCATCACCACTTTGAGTTCTCCGCGATACCCGCTGTCGATAATCCCTGGAGTGTTAACAAGCGTTATTCCGTGCTTGAGAGCCAAGCCACTGCGAGGCACGACGAAACCTGCAAACCCGAGGGGAATGGCAATTGCCAAGCCTGTGGGCATCAGTATTCGCCCACCCTTGGCGGCAATAGTTGCGTTCTCGCGTGCATACAGGTCCACGCCTGCGTCTCCGTTGCGGGCAGTGGCTGGCAGGGGCAAATCGGGGTCGAGGCGCTGGACTGCGACCGAGAGGGGCTGATGAGTCATACAGCGACAATACGCCTAGATTGCATGGCGTGCTGGTGTGGATGGATCTTGAGATGACTGGGCTTGACCCGGAAACCGATGTGATCGTAGAAATAGGCACCCTGATTACTGACGACAATTTGGCGATCATTGCCGAAGGCCCTGATCTCGTCATTCATCAACCCGATTCGGCACTTGCCCTGATGCAACCGATCGTTGTCGAGATGCACACAAAGTCTGGACTCCTCGAAGCCATCAAGACATCGACCGTGACGTTGGAAGAAGCCGGCAAAGCAACACTCGAATTTATTGCACTACACGTGCCCGAACCAAGATCGGTTCCACTGTGTGGAAACTCGATCGGCACCGACCGACGCTTTCTTGCAAAGTATTTACCAGAAATTGAAAACTATTTGCACTATCGCAGCGTTGATGTGTCGAGCATTAAAGAACTGTCGAAGCGCTGGTACCCAAAGGTCGGTATTGATCGCCCGAACAAAGGCGGCTCACACCGCGCGATGGACGACATTAAAGAAAGCGTTCGTGAGTTGCAGTTTTATCGCGACAAATTGTTTGTTACCGAAGTTGTAAACAAAAATAGTCAGGCCTGAGTACAAGCGTGAGCGAAAAGGTGTACACCAAGCAAGAGCAAGTGCCTGCAACTGCAGAGATCACCGAAGTTGCGCCAAATATTTTGCGCACTCAACTCCCCATCAATATGCCAGGTCTTGGCCACGTCAATATGTATGTGCTGGAAGATTCGCGCGGCGTTGCAGTTGTCGATCCTGGTTTGCCCGGCAAAGCAACATGGCGAGCAATCAACAATCGATTGGCCGAGATTGGTGTGCCACTCAGACGAGTGCACTCCATCATCGTGACGCATAGTCACCCAGATCACTTTGGTGGTGCTGGCCGACTTCGTGCCGAAACCGGAGCCGACATCATCACGCACGAAAGCTTTCGGATGTTTTTTGATCCGACTGAACCAGACGACGTTGATGTGGAGACCGT
Organism: Ilumatobacteraceae bacterium; assembly: GCA_044354675.1. GTDB lineage: Bacteria > Actinomycetota > Acidimicrobiia > Acidimicrobiales > Ilumatobacteraceae > UBA3006. Next base: position 4,573 of record JBIKZO010000068.1, read on the forward strand.
GGCTGCCACTCCGCGTGTTCCATTTGGTGACACGCCGTGGGGTGGGCCTGGTCACTCACTACCGTGGCGGCGCAAGATGTATTACAAAGGCTCAAGCCGCTTCCCCACATTGTTTCGCGCGCCAAAACCGACGATCAGGCTTGCCGAAGGCGAGCACATTTCGCTCGCAGGGCGCGAATGGATGGCCATTCACACGCCTGGGCATACCGAAGATCACCTCTGTTTGTTTGACCCAGAAGCCGGCGTGATGCTGTGCGGCGATCATGTGTTGCCAACGATCACGCCACATATTTCAGGCATGACCAAAAATGTTGACCCACTCAAAGGTTTTTTTGATTCACTCGACAAAGTTGGTGCATTCGGTTCGCAAGTCAAAATCTCACTACCAGCTCATGGTCTGCCTTTTGAAAATCTCGCACTGCGTTGTGACCAGATCAAAGAACACCATGTGGGTCGACTCGATAAGTTGCGAGTGGTGGCAAGCGAACTCGACAAGCCGCTTACCGTGACCGAATATTCTGGTCACCTATTTTCGCCACGCGCGCAAGGCACGATGGCCGATAGCGAAACTTACGCACACCTCGAACACCTGCGCATTGCCGGAGAGTTTGACTACAAGGTGCGTGAAGGAATACGCGAGTACAGTCGCGTCAATTAATCAATAATTACAGCGATACGAGCTGCGTTACTGCAGCAACTCGGTTGTCGCTCAGCACGTGTCGCAACACAACACGATCACCTAAGTCTTGTGTCACGATATGCACTTGGTCGCCTGGGTCAACTGCCAAGACGTGCTCGACAGTTGCATGCAGAGGTGCGCGACGAGCATCACTATGCGTTGACAAATACTCTTCGAGAGCAATCCAATACGACGCGTTGTTCATGTGGCCAACTGCATCCATGTCAGCAAATCGCACAGGCCATGCTTCACTTGTTGCACCCGATGCATCAAGTGGTGGCAATGACCGACCGACCATCAAGTTGGCACGAATCTTTCGACCAGCGCTGGCGATATGCACCATGCTTAAAAAGTCTTCTGGCAACGGTGTTGGTTTCATTGTTTGCATATCAACATGCACCCACAATGCTGCAGACTCGATGCGCGCTCCATCACTCGACGTAATGGTCGTGCGACGCTCAGCCCAATGCGAGCCGTAACCACCACACCACGTTTTTACCGAAACATCGGTCATGTACAACGGAAACTGATGCACCCACATTTCGGTGCGACGTACCACCCAACCGTGGATGTCGGAATACGCGCCGTCGACCGCATCGTCATTGGCAATGTCTTGTAAATAGCGCGCTGTTGCATCAAGACGAAGCCGCCCTTTGGGGGTCACGTCGCCAAGGCGCACTCTGCGCTCGGTGCCAAAAACCCTGCCATCGCTGGGCATTTCAACGGGATTTGTAGGCTGCCACATAACGCTCAAACCCTATAGGGCATTGAGTCTCACGGTCGTTGTATTTAATCGCTTGCATTTGGCCTGCGAAGGTGGTTTGCTACATAACCCATGTTGCAACACGCCGTTACCCGTAGCAATTCGTCAGCAGTGGCTGGCGCGCGCGCGTTTGCAACCGTGGCCGTGACAGCCGCAATCACCAGCCGTTATTCACGCTGGTTTGATATGCAGGCCGGAGTCGCGAAATATTCGAAAGATTTCACGAAGCGCCCGGTCAAAGGCCTCCTGGGGTTCCAGACGTAACAGATTTCACGTCGGAGAACGCCAAGAGGCCGCTGGGAGAAATCCCGGCGGCTTTTTTATTTCCCCCCGAAATGTGTTCTCCGACGTGAAGCCAATCAATACAACAAACAGCAATGAAAGGAACAGAAAAAATGCAAACACTGATAGCACCAAAAGAGCAACACGAAACGCTCGTGTTGTCGGCAAAACGATGCAGCGACGGCAACGGAACGTTGTCGTATCTGTTCTTTTCGGAGGAGTTTGTTGACATTCAGCGCGCCAAGGCTGTGTGTTCGAAGTGTTCTTCGCAAGCCGAATGCTTGCTCGGTGCACTCGATCGCGCAGAACCGTGGGGTGTATGGGGCGGTGAGCTGCTCGAAGAGGGTCGCATTTGTGCAACAAAGCGTCCACGTGGCAGACCAGTAACGCGCAATATACGAGTCACCGTTGTTGACGAAGTGCCAATCCCCCGGCACCTCGTGGCATAAGACAACAAAGGGGCACGAAAACGCTCTAGTAAAGTGTTTTCGTGCCCCTTTTGCCCCCACAACAACGCAAGTTGTTGATTGCTGTAGTCGTGCTGGCTGTCAGCGTTGGCGGTGGTTGGTTATGGAGCAGTGCATCCGAACCAGACCTTGATGCACGCTTAACAACACCCGGTGAAGTGCCATACCCATCGATCGCAACCAACAGCGCAGTTGCAGGCACGAGCCTCCCCCAAGCATCTCTGCTCACTCTTGACAACAAGACGATTGACTCGAGCGAACTCATTGGCAAACCACTGATTCTCAATTTTTGGTACTCGACGTGCGAGCCGTGCCGCCGCGAGATGCCGGTGCTGGCCTCAAGCGCCGATGCTCATAGTGCAACTGTTCGATTCGTTGGCGTCAACATGAATGACTCCATCGAAACGGCAACAGCATTCGCTGAAAAATACAATGTGCTTTACGAGATCATGTTTGATCAATCTGGTTCATTTATCAGCGATCTAGGAATCGCAACAGCCCCGATGACTTTATTTGTCGATGCACAAGGCGTGATTGTCGACCAAGTTGCAGGAGAAATCACTGCCGACAAACTTGAGTCACTCATCACTAAGTGGTTTGCACAATGACAAGCACAGTCGTTCTAGCGATCGAAGGCAACTTTGCCTACAGCTTTATGCTCGGCATACTCGCTGCAGTCAACCCGTGCGGTTTTGTTCTGCTTCCCGCATACCTGCTGTATTTTTTGGGTATCGATTCGGCCAACCCTGCTGCACAACGAGCACCAATTCGTCGCGCACTGCTTGTCAGCACGTCGGTCTCCAGCGGTTTCCTGCTCGTCTTTCTCGTAATCGGTACCATTTCACGGCTGTTTACCCAATGGATTGAACTCAATGCCAAATACGCAGGGCTTCTCATCGGTGTTGCGTTGGTTGTGATGGGTCTTGCGATGCTCGCTGGCTGGAAACCATCGTTTATCACCCCGTCAATAAGTGGTGAACGAGACCGTTCGCTGCGCACCATGTTTATTTTTGGTATCGCATACGCAGTTGCCAGCATCGGTTGCACGATCGGCTTTCTCACCACAGCAATTTTTGGCTCCATCGGATTAAACGGGTTTGCATCTGGCGTACTGAGCATCGTGTTGTATGGCGCAGGTATGGGGCTTCTCGTGAGCACACTGACTGTCACGCTTGCCGTTGCACAGGGTGGACTTTTACGGGTGTTGAAAAATGGTTTGCGCTACATGGACAAACTTGCTTCCGGTTTCATCGTGCTCACCGGCATGTATCTCACGTGGTATTGGTATGTCGCAGTATCTGAGCGTTCGTCCGCTGGCAATGTCACACAAAATATTGAAGGTTGGCAATCATCTGTTGCCACCTTTTTGCAACGCCAAGGTGCATGGCGTCTGGGTTTCGTTTTCCTTGTTGTTGTCGGTGGAGCAATCTTGGTTAATCAATTGCGATCACGAAGTAGCAAGAATTCTTAGTGTTTGCCGATCTGCTTGCGCATCCAGATGTCGAGGAGTCGAGCATTCTGCGTAGCAAGTTTGGTTTTATGGCTTTTCATGGCGGTGGCTTAGAAGAGCAGACAGACGTGATTGCACAGGCCGCAGCCGAACAATCTGGTGCTTCGTACTACGGAATTCACCAACCTGCGGCGCTCAAGTGGCATATTCCGTCACACCAAATTGATCCTGCTCATTCACCAGTTCTTGCAACATTTATTGATCACGTTGATTTCGTAATCACTATTCATGGCTATGGCCGCAAAGGTTTATTCACCACCTTGTTGCTGGGTGGTCAAAACCGCACACTTGCCTCACATGTTGCCGGGCACCTACGCACTGCCTTGCCTGCATACGAAATTGAAGATGATCTTGCCAATATTCCATCTGACTTGGCTGGTCAGCACGACAACAACCCGGTTAATCGGGTGCGCAATCGTGGAGTTCAGATCGAGCTACCACCACGCGTGCGTGGCTCGAGCCCGCTGTGGTGGGACTGGGAAGGCCCACACCTCACCCCACACACGCAATCTCTGATCACTGGACTTGTGAATTCAGTAAATACTTGGAGTCACGAAACAAACTGAATGAGCTAAGGAGCGAGACGCTCAATGCTCCAAACGGTTGACTCAACTGTCGCTCGTGAGTATCTGAATCGATCATGCAAGCGGCTTGGTCTGCCTTGCCAAAACTCGAACGTAATTGGCTCAATTACCCAACCACCCCACATGGGTGGCCGAGGCACATTGGCACCCTCAAATTGCTTTCGGTATTGCTCGAGTCGTTCGACCAACACCGAGCGATCG
>JBIKZO010000142.1:0-2943 GCA_044354675.1 Ilumatobacteraceae bacterium
TGCAATCAACTTGCTTTCGACGTTGTCGAGGGAGGGCTTATCGGGCACGGTCATCGCGCATTAACTGTATTGGGTCAGGCCACTGCTTGGCCTACAACTGCGCCTCTAGGCTGTGTGCGTGCTGCACCTATATGACACCGTGACACGCGATGTGCGCGAACTCAAAATGCGTGAGCCGGGCAAGTTGGGCATCTATTTGTGTGGTCCAACGGTCTATGGCCCGCCGCATCTTGGCCACGGCCGAGCCACATTGGTCTACGACATTCTGCGCAGATATATGGAGTGGTGCGGTATTCAGGTGCGATTGGTATCCAATATCACCGATATCGACGACAAGATCATTGACCGTGCAAATCGCGAAAATCGTCCGTGGAATGAGATCACACATAAGTGCGAAGCGGTGTGGTTCGACGCAATGAGCGCACTTGGCGTGATGCGACCAACCGATGTGCCGCACGCAACCGAATATGTAGAACAGATGGTTGAGATGATCGGCGAGTTGATGTCGAGCGATAGCGCATATGCAACCGATGACGGCGTGTATCTCGACATTTCGTCAGTGCCCGATTACGGATTGCTTGCGCATCAAAATTTGGACGACATGTTGTCTGGTGGTGGCGACCGCGAAGTGTTGGGTGCTGCACAAAAGCGTCACCCAGCCGACTTTGCATTGTGGAAGTTTTCGAAGCCCGGCGAACCAAGTTGGCCATCACCATGGGGCGAGGGTCGACCAGGTTGGCACAGCGAATGTGTTGTGATGAGTCTGCAGTTGCTCGGCGAAGGTTTTGACTTGCACTGTGGTGGTGCCGACTTGCGTTTTCCTCACCACGAAAACGAACGCGCCCAAGCAGTGGCTCTTGGCAAGACATTTGCTCAGCACTGGATGCACAACGGATTTGTTGTTGACACTGAAGGCGAAAAGATGTCGAAGAGCCTCGGCAACGTCACCAATCTTGTTGACTTGGTGCAGCACTATGACCCACGTGCGTACCGCATGTTGTTGTTGCAAACGCACTACCGCTCACCGGTCAAGGTTGGTCAAGACAACATTGATTCATCGGTTAAGTCACTTGCCAACCTGGATGGGTTTGCAGACCGAATGGCAAAAGCTGAGTTGCCAGCAGTTTCTGCTGACACCGAAGTGCTTGCCAAGTTTCGCGAACTGATGGACAACGACATTGATACTCCAAATGCAATGGCAATTATTTTTGACACCGTACGACGAGCAAATATTGCGATTGAATCTGGTGACACAGAGTTATGTGCATCTCTGGCAACTGCAGTGCACGAAATGTGCAATGCGTTGGGCCTCATGTTGCGCAGTGGCGACGATATTGATACAGCGATTATTGATCGTGCACAACAACTCGATGCTGCTCGCGTGGCAAAAGATTTTGCAACGGCTGACGCCATACGTATTGAACTGCAAGCAGCCGGCTACGTGGTCGAGACCACCAAGGCTGGCACTCGCGTGCGTCGCGCATGACCGAGACTCAAAAAACTGCTCGCGAGCCTTTGCCGCGCGGGTTTTGGATCATTTGGTCAACTGTCGCTCTCGACATGATCGGTTTTGGCATGGTTGCGCCAATCCTCGGTCGTTACGCCGACCGATTTGGTGCATCTGGTTTTCAAGTCGGCATGTTGTTCGCTTCGTTTTCACTTGCCCAAATGATTTTTGCGCCAATCCTTGGTCGATGGTCTGATCGCATTGGTCGCAAGCCGGTCATCGTCATCTCACTACTCGGCACAGCAGTCGGCAGCTTTATCACTGGTGCAGCCGGCGCACTGTGGGTGTTATTTGCAGGTCGACTCATTGATGGAGCATCAGGTGCAAGTGTCTCGGTTGCACAAAGCGCCGTAACCGACATCGGCTCCAAAGAGCAACGCGCGCGAATGCTCGGATTGCTTGGTATGGCATTTGGAATTGGCTTTGTATTTGGCCCAGCATTTGGCGGGCTGGCAGCGCTTGGCGGTGCGCACGTGCCGTTTTATCTTGCAGGTTGCTTGGCATTAGTCAATGCAGTTGCAGCGATGATTCGTTTACCAGAAACTCGTGATCTCGCACGTGTCCGTGAAACAAAACGAACTCCGACACCATTACGCAAACGCAATTACGGCGCGCTTGCAGCAGTCGGATTTTTTTCGATGTTCGCATTCTCGGGCTTCGAAGCAACATTCTCATTGTTTGGTGGCGCCCGATTCAATCTCACTGAAGCATCAACGGCAGCAGTGTTTCTTGGTATCGGTGCGCTGATGTCTGGTGTGCAAGGCGCGCTGATTGCACCGCTCACGGCCAAGTATGGGTCACTACGACTTGTGCGCAGTGGGCAAGTGTTGGTTGCGATTGGCTTACTGCTGCTTAGTGCGGCAGTGATATGGCCAACGCTGATTGTTGCATTGGTCATCATGGTGATCGGTGCAGGTGTGGCAAGCCCATCTTTGAGCGCGCTTGTTGCAAACTCGGCCGATGACGATCGTCGTGGCGAAGCACTCGGCGTTCAGCAGTCGGCATCGGCACTCGCGCGAGTGCTTGGTCCACCACTTGCCGGCTTGGCTTTTGATCACATCGGCGTTGGTGCTCCGTTTAGCGTTGGCGCAGCCATATATGTGATTGCAATTTTTGTTGCATTCAAAAAAGTCAAATGAACGATCAGCAACTCATGGGCTACGAGCCCTCGCTCGATGGCATTCGCGCATTCAGTGTGATCGCGGTGATGCTGTATCACGCAAACATCGCGTGGTTGCCTGGTGGGTTTTTGGGTGTCGAGGTATTCTTTGTTGTCAGCGGATTTCTCATTACGTCATTGCTGATTGAGGAGCGCGAATCGACTCGACGCATCGACCTCAAACAATTTTGGATTCGACGTGCGCGACGCCTATTGCCTGCGCTTGTTGTGATGTTGGCCGCCACCGCTGTTTGTGTGGCGTTTTACGCCACCGACT
>JBIKZO010000010.1:0-29969 GCA_044354675.1 Ilumatobacteraceae bacterium
GTTTCTGCCATTGTTGTATCAGTGGCCGCATCGCTCCCACCACAAGCAAGAAGTCCGAAGACTGCTGCTGTAGCAAGGGCAAAACCCTTAATGTGATTTTTCCTCATCTGTTGTGCTCTCCCCTTTTTATGCATGATGCATATGTCGTTGTGTTGCTCCGCGCCAAACGGCACGCAACAGACAATAACACGCTGAGCGACATAGAGAATGTGTTGAAACAGGATAAAACCCTTTCTCCACTTGGCTTTACAAACCATAAAGTTGCGAGTTGTGAACTAGTCTGAAACCTCATGAAGTCGTCTTTGAGTGGCCTGATTGATGAGTCGGTCACGATCATTCGAGAGGTAGCAGCCGAGTTCGAGCGCCCTGTTTTGCTGTTTTCTGGTGGCAAAGATTCCGTCGTCATGCTGCATTTAGCAGTACGTGCATTTGCCCCCGCCCGCATTCCCTTCCCTGTCATGCATATTGATACCGGCCACAACTTTGCAGAAGTGATCGAGTTTCGGGATCGCTGTGTTGCCGACATGGGTGTGCAACTCATAGTCGGGTCTGTTCAGGCGTCTATCGACTCTGGGCGCATTGCCGATGTAACCGGCCCACGGGCAAGTCGCAACCCTTTGCAGACGGTGACACTGCTCGACTCGATTGCCGAGCACAAATTTGACGCAGTGTTTGGTGGCGCTCGCCGCGACGAAGAACGAGCCCGCGCAAAAGAGCGCGTGTATTCGCATCGTGATTCTTTTGGTCAATGGGATCCAAAAAATCAGCGTCCAGAGTTGTGGGGCATTTACAACGGTCGTCATCGCCAAGGCGAACATTTCCGCATCTTCCCTATCTCCAACTGGACCGAGCTCGACATTTGGTCGTTCATTGCCGAATACAACATCGACTTGCCGAGCATCTACTACGCACATCGCCGACCAGTCTTTCGCCGCGACAACATGTGGATGGCGGTTACTCCGTTTTTGCAAGCAGAAGCCAACGAAACCGTGGTCGAAGAAATGGTGCGCTTTCGAACTGTTGGCGACGCCACGTGTACTGCCGCCATCGAGTCGGTTGCTACAACTGTTGAAGACATCATCGCTGAAACTTCGGTGGCTCGTGTTACTGAGCGTGGTGCAACACGAGCAGATGACCGCATGTCGGAGGCTGGCATGGAAGACCGCAAACGAACGGGTTACTTCTGATGGAGCGTTTGCGCTTTGCAACTGTCGGTTCAGTAGACGACGGCAAGTCAACATTGATTGGTCGTTTGTTGTATGACTCGAAGAGCATCTTTGAAGATCAACTCGAACACATCGAAGCAGTAAGCAAGCGCCGTGGCGATGATTATGTCGACTTGTCGTTGCTCACTGATGGCTTGCGTGCCGAGCGCGAGCAAGGCATCACTATCGATGTCGCATACCGATACTTTGCGACACCAAAGCGTTCGTTTATTATCGCCGACTGCCCAGGCCACATTCAGTACACACGCAACATGATCACTGGTGCGTCCAATGTTGACTTGGCAATAGTGCTGATCGATGCTCGCACCGGCGTGATCGAACAGACGCGACGCCACAGTTTGCTCGTATCTCTTCTTGGTGTGCCGCACCTCGTGATCTGTGTCAACAAGATGGACCTCGTTGGCTACGACCAAGCCGTGTTTGACCGCATCCGCCAAGAGTTTGAAGAGTTTGCATCGCGTCTTGATTTGCAAGACGTCACCTTTTTGCCAATCAGCGCACTCGCCGGCGACAATGTCGTAACTCGCTCTGCCAACATGCCGTGGTTTGAAGGCTCAACGCTGTTGCATCACCTTGAGAGCGTGTACACAGCGAGCGACGACAACCGAATTGACACCCGCTTTCCCGTGCAGTTTGTGATTCGACCGCAACGCAGCGACTTCCCCGACTATCGCGGGTTTGCTGGCCGTGTTGCAGGCGGAGTGTTGCGCGTAGGAGACGATGTGATGGTTTTGCCATCTGGTCTCACCTCAACGATTACAGGTATTGACTCGCCTCTTGGCCCAGTAGAAAAAGCAGAACCTGGTGATGCAGTCACACTGCTGCTTGCAGATGATTTATCAATCACCCGCGGCGACATGATTTGTAGGCCAAACAACCGTCCACGTGTGTCACAAGAACTTGAGGCAATGCTTTGCTGGATGGATGATGCATCCCCAATGCAACAGAACAAGATTTACTCAATCAAACACACCACCAATACTGCACGTGCCAAGATCACCGATGTTCTCTATCGACTCAATATTTCAACCCTGCATCGCGAAACAGGCGTTTCCGAGTTGCAAATGAATGAAATAGGTCGTGTTACGTTGCACACCACTGCGCCACTTATGTTTGACGACTACCATCAAAACCGTTCGACAGGATGTTTCATCATTGTTGACGAAGCGACAGGACAAACAGCGGGCGCAGGCATGTTGCTGTCGCCACGAACATAAGGTCGAAAGAGTAACTAGCCACGAAAGAGGTCGTTATGAACCAGGCAATTTGGCACGAACCAACAGTCGGACGTAACGAAAGATGGGCAGCACATCATCTGCACGGCATGACCGTATGGCTCACCGGGTTATCCGGTTCTGGCAAGTCGACAATCGCTCACGCTCTTGCCGACAGGCTTACTAGTGGTGGCGTGTACAACTATGTGCTCGATGCCGACAATGTGCGCCATGGGCTCAATAGCGATTTGGGATTTAGCGATCATGAGCGTTGGGAAAACGTGCGCCGTATTGCCGAAGTTGCACGTCTGTTTGCAGATGCCGGTGCAGTCACTCTTGTCCCGATCATCAGCCCGTTTCGCGACAGTCGGTCTCGAGCCCGACGTATCCATGAAGTAGATCACCTCACATTTCTCGAGGTGTATGTATCTACCGCAGTTGAAGAATGTGAGCGCCGTGACCCGAAAGGCTTGTATGCCAAGGTGCGCGCAGGAGAAATGAGCGGCCTTACTGGTGTGGATGCGCCTTACGAAGCACCACAGTCTCCCGATCTGACTGTTGGCATTACTGGCGAGTCAATTGATGACGCCGTCAATGCGGTACACCGTTTGGTGATTGACCGCATCAATAGCGCGCACTAAACGCTTGAAGACTCGGACAAACGAGTAAAATTATTCAATGGATTTCTTGGCGCAACCAAATCTTCCCGATTTGATTAATTATTCGTTGGTTGCCCCGCGCATCAAAGTCTTGTACGTGCCCACTACCAAGGTGGCCTGCAGCACACTGAAGTTGCTCATCTCGCAAGCCGAGGGTTCGTATAACGCACAGGCTGCGCAAGAAATCATTACGCCAAACATCTCGCAAGAACAAACCATTCACAACTACCGCGTGCATGGCCTGACCCGCCTTTTTGACTTGCCACGCAAGAAGCAATGGGAAGTCATTGAGTCGTCCGAATGGTTGCGAGTAGCCGCACTTCGCGACCCAATCAAGCGCGCATATTCGTCGTGGGAAAACCGGGCGTTCTTGCGCGCACCTGGCACTCCACAGTCAATTCTTGACATGTGTGGCGATGTGATGGTCGATGGACATGTCGATGTAGCAGCAACATTCAAGAAGTTTGCTCGCGCTATTCACAACGACCGTGTCGCATTCGCAATCGACGATCACTTTCGACCACAATTCAATACGTTGTACTCCAACCAGCTCGAGTACCACCACCGCATTTACATCGACCGCCCTGGCGAAATGCAGACACTCGCTGACGCCATTAACGCTCGTGCGGGCACAAGCGTCAAGTTGCAACGCCTCAACAGTGGCCTCGGAATCAAAGCCGACCAAATATTCGACAAAGAAACAGCCGACCTGATTGCCGACACGTATCACGAAGACTACGAATGGTTTGGGTTCGAGCGCCACAACTTCACAGCACCGTCAACATCATTAGTGCTTAACCCAATCCAACAAGCGTTGCTCAACAACTTGCGTGAGACCACCGAGCGACTGACCATTGTTTCACGCGCTGCCTTTCACCGTGTCGGTTTCCGTTACGGACTTTCGCAAATGCGCAAGTCGCTGTGGATCCGCATCACGAATCCAAAAGGTAAGGGCGACACTCGTTTGTTGCAGTGGTAGGTTCACCCATAATGAATAACCAGACAGCCAAAATTGGTATCGTCACCGTTTCGGATCGCGCATCTGCCGGTGTTTATGAAGACTTGGGCGGTCCAGCAATCAAAGACTTCTTGACCCTTCACCTCACCAACGAATGGGTTGCAGTGAGTCGTGTGGTGCCCGACGAAGTTACTGCAGTGTCAGGCGCACTGATTGAGCTTGCCGACACCGAGAACTGTTGTCTCATTGTGACCACAGGTGGCACTGGCCCAGCGCTACGCGACATCACGCCAGAAGCAACCGAGGCTGTGTGTACCAAAATGATGCCTGGCTTCGGAGAACTGATGCGTCAAGTGAGTTTGCAAGTAGTTCCAACAGCAATCTTGTCGCGGCAAACAGCAGGTATCCGAGGCTCGTCGCTGATTGTCAATCTGCCAGGAAAACCAAGTTCGATTGCCGAATGCTTGGTTGCGGTAATCCCCGCAGTTCCCTACTGCGTCGACCTGATTGGTGGAGCGCACTTAGAAGTCGGTGGTGGGTTAACAGCCTTCAGGCCAAAACAAAAATAAAAAATACTTATTGTGCGTCGTACGGCTGTCCGGCTGCTTTTGGTCCACGACTGCGGCCAACGAAACCAGCCACAACAACAAGCGTCACCAAATACGGTGCCATCAACAAAAACTCAGATGGAATACCCGTATCAAGATTTGACATCTTTAGTTGGATTGCTTCTGCAAGACCAAACACAAGCGCGGCGCTCAATGCACCAACCGGATGCCAACGGCCAAAGATCACTGCTGCAAGCGCAATAAAACCACGACCATTTGTGATGTTTTGGTCGAACCTGCCAACCATGCCAATTGGCCACCATGCTCCGCCCACTCCGGCAACCGCGCCAGCGATGAGTAAGTTGCGATAACGCAATTTGATGACGTCGACACCAAGAGTTCCTGCCGCCTTTGGATATTCTCCGATTGCTCTCGTGCGCAATCCCCACTTGGTGTGATACAGACTCCATGTTGCAACGGCCACTGCCAAGTATGCGAAGTAGACAAACAATGTTTGTGTAAAGAGCACAACACCAATCACAGGAATATCGCTGAGCAGTGGCAGCGCTATTGGACGGAGCGGCGACAAAATGTTGTATTCGGGATTCTCGGTTAAGACGCGCGACGCAAGAAAACTGGTGAGCCCAAGTGCAAAGAAGTTGATCGCAAACCCAACGATCACTTGATCAACGCGGTAACGGATTGAAAAAACAGCCAAAATCGCAGAAAGACCAACCCCCATTGCAATGGCGCCAAGAATTCCTATCCACGGACCAAATAGTGACCCCACAACCGCACCAGCAAATGCAGAGCCAAGAAGTTGGCCTTCAATAGCAATGTTGATGATGCCACTTCGTTCGCACAAAATTCCTGCGATAGCACCAAGAATGATCGGCACGCTGCGAGTCACCGTGTCTTGCAACATGCCAGTAAAACTGAATGAGCCACCAGATGCAGCCCAAGCCAAGAACGAAATGACAAAAGTTGCTGCGGCAATACTCAAAATAACATTTGTCCACTTGCCAAACCCCTTGAGCAACTGTGCTGCTCCAAGCGCAATGAGCACCAATGCAAGTATGCGAGCAAAGGGCTGAGCAGGAATGACAAAGATATACGAGTCAAGAAGTTTGAAGCCAGCATCACCTGGTCGATTGCCGAGCACAAATGCAGCGACAATTCCAAGTACGACGAGTGTGAAGCCAACGCTTCGCGCCTGCTTGCGTTGTTCAGCAGAAACAAGAGGAAGGACTACAGGAGCAATAGTGCTCATGAACCCCACCCTCTAAATGTTTGACCAAGCGATGTTGGTGCAACTTTGATTCGCCACATTGCCTTAATGAGAAGCGGTGCAGCAATAAACATAACGATGAGTGCTCGAAGCACCACAATCAGGTCGATTGGCACATCGGTATTTGCTTGCATCTGTCGACCTCCAGCCTGCAATGCCCCAAACAATAACGCTGCAAGAAGTGTGCCAAGCGGTGTTGAACGACCGAGCAAAGCAATTGCGATTGCATCAAACCCAATGTCGCCTGCAAAGTTTTGCGAACCATATCCGTATGTGCCTAATACTTCTGCCGAGCCTGCCAAACCTGCAAATGCACCTGCAAACATCATTGCCATCACCGTGAGTCGCTTGGTGTGCATGCCCGCGTATTGCGCAGCATCTGCATTCATTCCAAAAGCACGAAACTCAAAGCCTGTTGTGCTTCGATTGAGAAACCACCAATAGACAATGACGGCCAAAATTGCAACAACAAATCCGGTATGGGCCACAAGATCGGGACGGTCGCTTAAAAATCCAAACAGACGAGGAAGGCGTCCAGTTGGAGTAACAAATTTGGAAATTGGATCAGTACGATCTTCGCGCTGATAGAGATTGGTTTTAAGTAACCACAACACCAAGAATCCCGCCATGTTATTGAGCATGATCGTGGTGATCACTTCATGCGCACCAGTGCGGGCCTTCAAGATTCCAGGTATTGCGCCATACGCTGCACCACCTACAGCGCCAGCCAACACTGCAAGTGGCACCTGAACATAACCTGGGCCGTCCATTGCAAAACCAACCCAAAGTGCCGACATTCCGCCCGCAAGCATCTGTCCGGTTGCACCGATATTAAAAAGTCCAGCCTTAAAAGCAACTGCCACCGATACTCCACACAAAATCAGTGGCGTAGCACTATTGATAGTGGCTGAAATCGCGCGCAACGAACCGACCGAGCCGACAACAAGTGCCCAATATGCACTTCCAACAGTTTTTGTAGCACCAAGAATGTCACCGTTTTGCAGTTTGTTGATATCGGACAAGATGATGATGAAAGCGCCAACAACCATCGCCGACAACACGGCAAGCAGAGTGATTCGAACTGAACTCGTTCGCGCAATTCGGTCTGCGACTTTGCGCAGTAGTGCAACAATTTTCATGCGTTCACCGCGCTTGCAGGTCGTGAACCGGCCATGTACAGACCAACATCCATCGCTGATGTCACCTTGGGGTCGAGATCAGCAACAATCTTCCCCCGATACATCACCAGCAGTCTGTCAGAGAGCGCCATCACCTCATCCAATTCGGTGCTCACAATCAGCACTGCCGTACCCGTATCACGCTCTTTGATAATGCGTGAGTGAATGTATTCGATTGAACCAACGTCGACACCACGAGTAGGTTGCGCCGCTATCGACAAGCGCAAAGGACGACTGAGTTCTCGGGCAACAATTACTTTTTGTTGATTTCCGCCCGACAAAGTGTTTGCTTCAATGTCTGCACTTGGCGTTCTAATGTCGTACTCGGCAATGAGATTTTCTGCCACGCTGTGCGCCACAGGCCAATCCATCACAATTCCATTACTGAACTCTTCATCGTGATATCTGGTCAACACCAAGTTTTCTGCGATGCTCAAACCACCGACCAATCCTTGTCGCTGTCGATCCTCTGGAATGTGCGCAATACCTTTGGCGTGTCGAACACGTGGCGAGGCAGACGTAATGTCTTGTCCATCTAAAGCAACCCTGCCCCGAGTGGAATTGCGCAATCCAGTAAGTGCATCAACAAGCTCCGTCTGGCCGTTGCCCTGCACGCCTGCGATACCCACAACTTCACCAGCACGCACTGAAAACGAGACCGAATCCACCATCGTCCGTCCGTCAGCGTCCAGCACTGACAGATCCCTCACTTCAAGAACTACTTCACCCGGCGCATGAGGTTTTTTATCGACAATCAGTTGCACCGGACGACCAACCATCATTTCGGCAATCTGAGACTCGGTTGCAGTCTTCGGATTAACCTCGCCTACTACTTGCCCGCGACGCAAGACCGCAATTCGATCGGCAACATTTAAGGCTTCTTTGAGCTTGTGAGTAATGAACACAACGCCGCGACCAGCAGCGATCAGAGTCTTGACAATCTCAAAGAACTCAATGATTTCTTTTGGTGTCAGCACCGCGGTCGGTTCGTCGAATACCACAACCTTGGCATCGCGCAACAACACTTTGACGATCTCGACGCGCTGTTGCACACCAACGGGCAAGTCTTCAATGATCGCGTCTGGGTCAAGGTTGAGGTTGTAGCGGTCCGATACTTCGCGCACCATCTCGCGAGCCTTGTCGATATCCAAACTGCCCAACCGACCTGTTGGTTCAACACCAAGCACCACGTTTTCAGCAACAGTAAATACGGGCACAAGCATGAAGTGCTGATGCACCATGCCAATACCAGCCGCAATTGCATCAGCAGGCGACATAAACACAACAGGCGCACCATCGAGAACGATTTGGCCCTCATCGGCCTTATACATGCCGTACAACACATTCATCAGTGTTGACTTGCCTGCACCATTCTCGCCAATGAGACAAAGCACTTCGCCTGTCTTGAGCGTGAGATTGACATTGTCGTTGGCAATGACACCAGGGAAACGTTTAGTGATACCGCGCAGTTCTAGTTGCATGTGGCGCCCATCCCCATTTAGCAAACACTAATACAAAATAAAACGGGGGCCGCTTTCGCGACCCCCGTTCTTTACTACTTACTTCGCTCGGTTGAGCGAAAAATTACTTGGTGACGATTGAACCGTCAATGATGCCTGCTGTGATTGCATCCAACTCAGCCTGCAACTCAGGAGTGATGGTTGACGTAATTGCTACGCCTACTCCACCATTCTCCAAGGTGCCGAGGTAGTCAGTGCCGCCGCCTTCGCCATTGAGCGCGTTGCCCACTGCTGCAAGAACTGCTGCGTCAATCTTCTTCAAGACCGAACCGACATACACTTCTGCTTGAGTTGCGTTAGAAACGCTCATGTCAACGTCAACACCAATGATCTTGACTTTGCCAGCTGATTCCATTGCGAATGCTGAAGCACCAAGACCCACTGGACCAGCCACTGGGAAGATGATGTCGGCGCCTTCGTCAGACTGACTCTTGGCAATGTTGCGACCATCGTCGAGGCTGTCGAAGTTTCCAGCGAACGTTCCGTCTTGCTTCGCAATGTCCCAACCAAGAACCTTGACTGTTGTTCCCTTTTGTGCGTTGTGATACTCAACGCCCATAGCGAAACCTTGCATGAAGATTGACACTGGTGGAATGTTGATTCCGCCGAATGTTCCGACGATGCCAGTCTGGGTTGTTGCTGCTGCCATGTAACCAGCCAAGAATGATGGCTGATCGGTTGCGAAGGTCAGACCCTGAACGTTTGCAGCCGAAGTGTTGGAGTCAACAATTGCGAACTGAACGGTTGGGTTTGCTTCTGCAGCAACTTTGGTTGCGTCTGCGAGCAAGAAGCCCACTGTGACGATGATGTTGCAACCCTTGTCAATGAACGACTGCAAGTTTGGTGCGTAGTCAGCATCTGATGTTGATTCGAGCACTTCTGTAGCAACGCCCAAAGAGTCTGCTGCTTGGAGAAGACCTTCGTACGCGATCTGGTTGAAACCCTTGTCGTCCACGCCACCGGTGTCGGTGACTTCACAGGCAAGACCTGTTGGTTCGGCTGGGGTTGTGTCTGCTGGAACTGTGTCTGATGCTGTGTCGCTACCGCCGCATGCGGCAAGTGCGAACACTGCTACCAAACCAACAGCAAGACCTTTTAGTGTCTGCTTTCTCATTTTTATTTTCTCCCTCTCACGCATCCATGTAGATACGTGTGTTTGTTGGTATGGAGAGAATAGTCCATATTTATGGGGTGATGTTTACCCAATGGCCCCCAAAAGCCCCTTTTTAGCAATAAATCAGGCGTCGCAATCGACCGTATTGAGCAGACCAGTAGCCACGTCATAGATCGCACCGACCACCACCAAGTCTTTGGGCAGGAGCGAAAAAGCCCGAATACTCCTCACGTCACTGACCAGGGCCGACTGCTGGTTGTCAACCGTACGAAACTCAATACCCCTTGTATCGACCCCATGCTGCTTGTCGATCATCTCGTGAATTTCGGCTTCGTTGTTGTTGGCCATACGACAATCGGTATGTGGCATCACCAATACTCGCTTGACACCAAGTAGGTATGTGGCAAGCACAAGCGTGCGCAAAACGTCATCGGTCACTCGTGCGCCAGCGTTGCGCAGAATCTTGGCATCGCCCGCCTTCATTCCCACTACTGCAAGCGGACTAATGCGTGAATCCATGCACGTCACAATTGCCAAGCCACGCGACGCTGTACCGGTGAGATGTGAGTGCTCAAACGAATTTGCAAAAGCCTGATTGGCGGCAAAAATGTCGTCGAACTCGGCTGGCTGATTGCTACTTGGCACGGTGATCACCTTTTCAGTCGAAAATTGCCTGTGGGCCAGGTAGGGATCGAACCTACGACCAAGGGATTATGAGTCCCCTGCTCTGACCACTGAGCTACTGGCCCGTTAAACCTTGCGCTCCGAGGGTGGGGATCGAACCCACGACCCACGGATTAACAGTCCGTTGCTCTGCCAGCTGAGCTACCTCGGAAAGGAAGTCGGAGCAATCCTAGCGTTGCGATTTGAGCAATTCGACAATCTGCCAAATGCACTCTGGGTTGGCAATTGCTTCACTATTGCGCACGGGTCGACCATTGACTGCATCGGCAAGTGCCAATTCAACCAGTTTGTTGCTGCGTGTTCGGGGCAGATCAGACACCGCAACCACGAGGCCGGGCACGTGCCGCGGTGTGCACGCCACGCGGATTCGCGATTTGATGTCGCCAATAAGTTCGTCATTTAACGTCATGTCTTCGGCCAACCGCACGAGCAACACAATGCGCACATCGTTGTCAATTTCTTGCCCAAACACAAGGCTCTCGAGCACGCCTGGATGCTGCTCAACCACGCGGGTGATCTCTGCTGTACCGATGCGCACACCACCCGGGTTGAGTGTGGTGTCGCTGCGACCATGAATCACTATTCCTTGATGCTGTGTCCATGAAGCAAAGTCGCCTTGCGCCCACATGCCAGGAATGCGCTCGAAATATGCGCTCAGATACTTTGGACCCGGTTGCATTGGGTCTGGTGCGCCATCCCTGCCGTCATTCCAAAAACCAAGTGGAGTCGATGGAAATGGTTGACGACAGACCAACTCTCCTGCAACACCTGGTCGATCAATCAATGAATTCGATTTGTCATCGACCGCGTCACTGGCCATGCCAAGCATTGGTCCTTGGATCTCACCTCTATATATAGGACGTGTTGGGTCTCCCCCTACAAAGCACGCACACAAATCGGTGCCACCCGAGATGCTCGACAGATGAACGTCTTGTTTGACCGACGTATACACCCAGTCGAAACCTTCTGGCGAAAGCGGTGAACCAGTTGAACAAATGGTGTGCAGTGATTGCAGGTTGTGCGATGCGCGCGGCTCGATGCCAGCCTTGCGCACGGAATCAATATATTTTGCCGAAACACCAAGCAACGTGATTTTTTCGCTATCAACAATGTCAAACAGTCGATCAGTATTTGGCATTGTGGGTGCTCCATCAAACAGCACAGCGCTGGATCCGCTTGCAAGTACTGACACCAACCAATTCCACATCATCCAACCAGTTGTCGTGAAATACATGACGCGGTCGTCTTGTCCGAGATCGCAATGCAACTGATGTTCTTTCATGTGCTGAATCAGCACACCACCCGTTCGATGCACGATGCACTTAGGCACTCCAGTTGTGCCGCTCGAGTACAACACATACCAGGGGTGATCGAACCCAAATCGTCGTGGAGCAACAGGCGATGCCATGCCGCTCGACACAAACGATTCGTAGTCAGGTAATCCATCGCGACTGTGCTCGCCCACACTCACGTTGCTCACAAGGATTGTTGCAACAAGAGTTGGCAAGCCTGCGCGAATTTGTGTCAAGCGCTCGAGACAATCAAAGTCTTTTCCGTTGTAGCGATATCCATCAACCGCTACGAGCACTTTGGGTTCGATTTGGCCGAAACGATCGATCACACCATTTGCCCCAAAGTCAGGTGACGCCGAAGAAAACACAGCACCAAGGGACGCCGCGCCGAGCATTACCTCGACGGCCTCAATTGAATTTGGCAACCATGCAACCACCCTGTCGCCCGCCACAACACCGAGTTGTTCAAGAGACCCGGCAATAGCGGCAACACGCAATGACAATGCATCCCATGTGCGACTGCGCCTCGCACCTCTCTCGTCAATGGCTACCAGTGCCTCATTGGCGCCATGAGCAGTGCCACTTTTTCGCAAGAAGTTCTCGACCACACTGAGTTGGGCATCAGGAAAAAACCTGGCTGTAGAAATTGGCGCTCCTGCAGCATTTGGTACAAACGCACGTTCACCTTTGGTGCCTACCATTGCGCACTCATCCCAAACCTCAGACCAAAACTCGCTGGGTTGAGCAACTGACCATGCATGTAAATCGGCCGATTTCTTGACCCTTGCAGCGAATTGATTCATTCGAGACTGAGCAATGCGCTCATCGGTTGGCGTCCACAGGGCTTTGGCTAATTCAGGCATCGGCACTAACCTAATAAAGCCGTTGCATTTATTGACAATTACGGGCAGTTTTAGTCTGACGACCATATGAGGTGAAGGGGAACGTTATGAATTGGGGAGCATTTATCACTTGCGCCGTCACCGGCTCTGGAGAGACCGCACACAAGAGCGACAAGGTACCCGTCACCCCAGAACAGATTGCCAACTCGTGCATCGAGGCCGCCAAAGCAGGCGCCGCAGTGGTGCATATTCACGTGCGCAACCCACAAACCGGACTCGGTTCACGCGACACCGAACTGTATGCCGAGGTTGTTGACCGTGTGCGATCATCCGACACCGACGTGGTGATCAACCTCACCGCTGGCATGGGTGGCGACTTGGTGCTCGGTGGAGACGAAGACGTGCTGCCGCTTGCCGCTGGCACCGACATGGTGGGTTCAACAGAGCGCCTCGATCACGTCACTCGCCTACTTCCAGAAATTTGCACACTCGACTGCGGCACGATGAACTTCTCGAGTGGTGGCGACTATGTGATGACAA
The DNA here is from genome assembly GCA_044354675.1 of Ilumatobacteraceae bacterium. GTDB lineage: Bacteria > Actinomycetota > Acidimicrobiia > Acidimicrobiales > Ilumatobacteraceae > UBA3006. The sequence continues at coordinate 13,064 of JBIKZO010000010.1, forward strand.
ATACGCCAAGCGTGTTGCGCAAGATGGCAAAAATCGTGCAAGACCTTGGTGTGCGACCAGAACTCGAAGTGTTCGACACCGGGCACTTGGTGATGGTCAAAGATTTGATTAAAGACGGACTGCTCGATGATCCAGTGATGATTCAGTTGTGCATGGGCATCGCATACGGCGCACCCGACGACACAAACACATTTATGGCGCTGGTCAATCAGATTCCACCAGGTGCGGTGTTCTCTGCATTCTCCATTGGACGCATGCAGATTCCGTTTGTTGCCCAAGCAGTGCTTGCAGGTGGCAACGTGCGCGTTGGTCTCGAAGACAACCTGTATCTCAATCGCGGCGAACTCGCCACCAATGGCAAACTCGTCGAGCGCGCGGTCAACATTTTGGAAAACATGAACGTATCTGTCATGGGACCTGCCGAAGTGCGCAAAAAACTACAGCTCACAAAGCACGCGTAAGGAGCAGTCATGAGCGGTCTTCCCGAATTGAAAACTGTTGGGCTGCTCGGCGGCGGCGTAATTGGTGGTGCATGGGCTGCGCGGTTTGCGCTGAATGGTGTTGACGTCAAGTTGTACGACATTGACCCACAAGCCACTCGCAAGATGGGCGAAATTATGGGTAATGCTCGCCGTGCCTATCGCAAACTCACACTTGCACCACTGCCCCAAGAAGGCACCATCACATTTGTCTCTACTCCAGAAGAAGCAGTGACCGATGTTGACTTCGTGCAAGAGAGCGCACCAGAGCGCCTCGAGTTAAAGCAAGAGTTGCTTGCACGCGCAAGTAAAGCAGCATCACCGACAACCGTGTTTGGTTCGTCAACTTCTGGACTACTACCTACACAAATACAAAAAGACATGGTTAACCCAGAACGCTTTGTTGTTGGACACCCGTTCAACCCCGTGTACCTGATGCCGCTTGTCGAGATCTGTGGTGGCGATCTCACATCGCAAGCCACAAAAGAACGTGCGCGCGAGGTCTACACACAAATCGGCATGCGACCACTCATGCTGAGCAAAGAGATTGATGGTTTTGTTGCCGACCGACTCATGGAAGCACTGTGGCGCGAAGCGTTGTGGATGGTCAATGACGGCATTGCCACAGCAGAAGAAATTGATGATGCAATGCGCTTTGGCCCAGGCTTGCGTTGGTCATTCATGGGGACGTTCCTCGTGTATCGCATTGCCGGTGGCGAAGCAGGCATGAGGCACTTCATGGCGCAGTTTGGCCCATCTCTGAAGTGGCCATGGACAAAGTTGATGGACGTACCCGAACTGGACGATGTGCTGCTCGAGAAGATTGTTTCGCAATCCGACGACCAAGCAGGAACTGCAACCATTCGTGAACTCGAAGCCTTGCGCGACGATTGTTTGGTTTCGGTGTTTCAGGGACTGCGCAACCAAAATTATGGTGCGGGCCAAGTGTTGGCCGACTACGAAAAGATGTTGTTTGGTCGTGGCCCAATACCTGTGCTCGACCCACTTGCACCATCGGTCTCGCACGAGATGTTTATTCCTGCCGAGTGGACGGACTACAACGGCCACACCAATGACTCGCGTTACTCGCAACTCGTGAGCGAAGCAAGCGACACGTTCTTCCGAGCAATCGGCTTTACACCCGAATACCTCGCCACTGGTCGCACGTTTTACACCGTTGAAGGACACTCAAGATTTCTTGACCAAACTCGCGCAGGAGACAAAATAAAGGTGCTCACACGCGTTACTTCCTACGACGAAAAGCGCATTCACCTGTGGTCTGAAGTTGTGCGCGAAGACGGCGTTGTGGCATTTACTGCCGAGCACCTGTTTATGCATGTCGACACGTCAACAGAAAAAACATCGCCAATGGGTAGTGACATGTTTGCGTTGCTCAAGCCAATTGCTGATGCCCATGCAAAACTTCCCGCCCCAATTGGTATCGGTCGACATGTCGGCGAACGCCCCGCAAAGTAGCAGCATCTCGCCGCTTGCCCCATGGCAGCCCGGCGATGTGGTTCCCGCGCCCCTCAACATCTATTCGTGTCTTGTCGAACAAGAGTGGGTTGACTACAACGGTCACATGACCGAGGCTGCATATTTGTCCGCCTTTGGCTGGGGTTCCGACGCCCTGTTTACCTATATCGGCGACAACGATGCATACCGAGCCGCTGGCAATTCGTTTTATACAGTCGAAACACACATCGTCTACGGGGACGAGGCTTTTCTGAATGAACCACTTCGCATTGAAACGCGAGTGTTGGATGTGGATGCAAAACGTCTACACATTCATCACACCATGTTCAATGGCGACAATGGCAAGAGGCTTTCGACCACCGAGCAGATGTTGGTGCATGTTGACATGAACGCAGGCAAGTCTGCGCCGATACTGCCCCACGTTGCTGCCGCTCTTGACGCAATCCACAAAAGTCATTCGATACTTCCGACACCAGAAGATGTTGGCAGAATAATGAAGATCAAGAAAAAGTAATCCAAGCACAAAAACGGACAAAGGAACCCCATGCAATTTGCACTCACCGAAGAACAAGAAGCAATCGTTGCCACAACGCGATCATTTGTCGAGCGCGAACTCATCCCCCACGAAGAGCAAATTGAGAAGCTTGGCCACGTGCCAAAAGAACTCGAAGAAGAGATTAAAAAGAAGTCAATAGCTGCAGGCATTTATGCGTGCAATATGCCTACCGAATATGGCGGAGGCGGTCTCGATTCGTTTGACACCACTTTGGTCGACCGTGAATTTGGCGCAACGTCATATGCATTGCACTACATCGTTGCTCGCCCGTCCAACATCTTGCGCGCATGCACAGAAAGTCAGATTCAGGAATACCTCATCCCCACCATTGCAGGCGACCGCGTGGACTGCCTGGCCATGAGTGAGCCAGACGCCGGGTCTGACATGCGTGGCATGAAGTGTTCGGCCGTGCGGGACGGTGACGACTGGGTGATCAACGGAACAAAGCATTTCATTTCACACGCCGACATGGCCGACTACGTGATCTTGTTTGCGGCAACCGCCGAAGAACAGACATCAAAGGGTCCAAAGAAAAAGATCACCGGCTTTCTCGTCGACTTCGATACGCCTGGATGCGAGCGTGTGGCGGGTTACAAATGTGTCTCCAACTCGGGATACCACAACCTCATCATCAACTTCGATAACTGCCGCGTTCCAAACAGCAAAGTACTTGGCGAAGTCCACGGTGGTTTTGATGTGGCCAATACATGGCTCGGTGCAACACGACTGCAGGTCGCTGCTGTTTGTGTGGGTCGTGCTCGTCGTGCGCTGAGACTTGCAACCGAATGGGCAGCCACGCGCGAACAATTTGGACAGCAGATCGGCAAGTTTCAAGGCGTGTCATTTAAGTTGGCCGATATGAAGACACAACTTGATGCTGCAGAGTTACTGACGCTTCGCGCAGCATGGAATGATGCGCACGGCAAGTTTGATGACTCTGAAATCGCGATGGCAAAAGTGTTTGCGAGCGAGATGTGCCAATTCGTGACCGACGAAGCCATCCAAATATTTGGCGGCATGGGCTTGATGGACGAATTGCCCCTCGAGCGCATGTGGCGCGATACACGAGTTGATCGCATTTGGGATGGCACGAGCGAGATTCAGCGACACATCATCTCGCGCGGTCTCTTGCGCGAGTTTGGCGGCTGATACATGCCGCAAGTGCACACTGCTCTCGCCCGCATGCTCAACCCAAAGAGCATCGCAGTCATCGGTGGCAGCCCCGCTGCTGCAGTGGTGAGGCAATGTCAAAAGCTTGGTTTCACTGGCGAGATTTGGCCTGTGCACCCAACTCGCAAAGAGATGCATGGTGTTGCGTGTTTTGCTTCAGTCAATGACCTACCTGGAGTTCCAGACGCAGCATTTGTTGCTGTCAACCGACACCTCACACTGGACGCTGTGAAACAACTCAGCAAGATGGGTGCTGGTGGCGCAGTCTGTTACGCATCGGGTTTCTCTGAAACCGGCGACACCGACCTACAACAACAATTGGTAGACATGGCTGGCGAGATGCCCATACTTGGCCCAAATTGCTATGGCTTTATCAACACGTTGGATGGCGTTGCACTGTGGCCTGACGAGCACGGATGCGTGTCGGTTGACCGTGGTGTTGGCATGATCTCGCAAAGCGGCAACGTGGGCATCAACCTCACCATGCAACAACGCAATTTGCGCATGGCATACATGGTCACTGTTGGCAACCAAGCTGGTGGTGGCATTGAGGACGTGCTCGAGACATTTATTCATGACGACCGGGTAACTGCAATAGGTATGTTCATCGAAGCAATTCGTGATGCACCTCGCTTTGCTGCTCTTGCGCAAGAAGCATTTGCACGCAACAAGCGCATAGTTGCATTGCAAACCGGCAAGTCGGAAGCAGGCGCACTGATCGCCGCATCGCACACCGCATCGTTGGCTGGCAATCGTCAGGCTTATGCGGCATTTTTCGACCGCTGCGGTGTTGCAACTGTAGAAACACCAACCGAACTTCTTGAGACACTTAAGTTGCTTGACAATGGAGGCCCGCTCTCGGGTTACCGCATTGCATCGTTGTCATGCTCGGGCGGTGAGGCTTCGCTCGTTGCCGATTTATCGGAAGCAACAAATTTGGTATTTGCACCGTTCCCAGACGAGCAGCGCGCTCGCATCGAATCAACATTGACCGAGCTCGTTTCGGTAGGCAATCCGTTTGACTACCACACGTTTATGTGGGGCGACAAAGAAGCCATGACTCGCACATTTTCGGAAACGATGCGTGGCGAACACGACGCAACGATTTTGTTGCTCGATGCACCTCCCCGCCCAGATCAAGATGCGAGCAGTTGGGTTGTGGCGGCCGAAGCCTTTGCTGCAGCAAGCGCCATCACCAAGCGACGCGGAATCATTGTTGCCACAATTTCGGAATGCTTTTCGGAATCGATGCGCAATTCGATTACTGCACTCGGCATGACACCAGCGCAAGGCTTGCGCGAAACACTCGTGGCACTTGACCGTTGCGCATGGCTTGGCCAACATGCCCCGCAGAACGCACCCGCAAACGTGAGCGCACCCGGCAACACAGTCATTGTCGATGAGGCACGTGCCAAAGAGCGCTTAGGCACCTGGAAGGTTGCCGTGCCACGGGGTGCTCGCTGCACACGTGAAACAGTTGTCGCCACCGCTACAAAAATTGGTTACCCCATCACTCTCAAGGGCCTAGGGCTTGCCCACAAAAGTGAGTCAGGTGCAGTCGCAGTTGGTCTGCAAAGTGCCGAACAACTGCAGGCATCACTTGCCACTATGCCAGCCAGCATCACCGAATTTTTGGTGGAACAAACTGTCACGGGCATTGTCGCCGAAGTGCTGGTGAGCATTCGGCGCACCGCCCCACTTGGTTGGATGATCACGCTCGGCGCAGGCGGAGTGCTCACCGAATTGTGGCGTGACACGCAGTGTTTGCTCGCGCCAGCGACCAACGCCGATATTCGTGCTGCTTTGCAACGACTACGCATCGCGCCAATTCTCAATGGCTATAGAGGCAAGCCTGCTGCCAACATCGAAGCCCTTGTAGGCGTGGTGACTGCACTGCAACAGGCTGTCGTAGGCTCTTCGGTTGTGGAAGTCGAACTTAATCCGGTACTCGCCACAACAACGTCCGCGATTGCAGTTGACGCATTGCTCATTGAAGAAACCAAATAGCGAAACGAGAATGTGATGCCGATTACAACGAGCACGTCAACCACTCCTGCAGGCACCGGCTCAATTCTCGAAATCATTCTTGATCGCCCTAAGGCAAACACCATTGATGCAACAACAAGTCGCGAACTAAGCGAGATCTTTTCGGCTTTCAATTCTGACTCGACACATCGAGTCGCCATTTTTACTGCTGCAGGCGAAAAGTTTTTCTCGGCTGGATGGGACTTGAACGCAGCCGCCGAAGGTGAAGCATTTGACTCCGACTACGGAGTGGGTGGTTTTGGCGGCTTCCCCGAGTTGCCCAACCGCAACAAGCCGATCATCGCAGCCGTCAACGGCATGGCTGTGGGCGGCGGTTTCGAGATTGCAATTGCCGCAGACTTCATCGTTGCTGCAGACCACGCACAATTCTTTCTGCCCGAAACACGCGTAGGCGTATTGCCCGATGCAGGAGCCGTGCGGTTACCACGCCTCATGCCTCGCCAACTCTCCAACGAGATAATCTTTGGCGGCCGCAGGCTTTCTGCGGCTGAAGCAGAGTCATGGGGCATCGTAAATCGCGTTGTGCCCCTGGCCGACCTGATGACGAGTGCACGTCAATTGGCTGCCGAAATTTGTTTGTCTGCCCCGCTCAGCGTGGCTGCAGTACTCGAACTCAATCGCACACTTGAAAATGTTGATATTCAAGAGGCAATGAAACAGATGCGCGCCAATGCCGCATACAGAAAAGCTGTTGATTCGCAGGATGCAGTTGAAGGTCCGGCTTCATTTGCCGAAAAGCGCCCGCCTCAGTGGCAGGGTAAATAACCTCATCATTATTTGTCGTCGCGACACCGCGTGCTGCAATATTTAACTTCATCCCAGTTTTTAGCCCATTTTTTGCGCCACTCAAACGACAGACCACAGCGCACACAAATTTTTGGTACAAAACCATTTTTCGTCTTTGCTTGCCTCGCCATAACTTTTGCGAACTGCAGTTATTTTCTCTTTGACTGACGCATTACGCATTCGTCGAGCACATCGAGTAGCTCAAACGCTCGTGAGTCGCTGTTTTCGGTCTGAAACTCGCGCATTGCATACGAAAAACTAGTGTTCATGCTTGGCCATGCTCCGTGCGTAGACCCACCCGCACCCGTGTGACCAAATGCGTCAGGAGCCATGCCAAGTCGCGAAGGATTTGGGTTGATCTCAAAACCAATACCAAAACGCAACTGTCGTCCCGAGAGTGCGTCGTTGCCTACTGATCGCTCGCGCCTTGCTATCTCGATTGTCTCGGGTTGCAGCAGTCGCACACCGTCCAACTGTCCGCCATTGACAAGCATTGCGTACAAGCGGCTCATTGCGTATGCGCTTGCTACTCCACCACCACCAGGCAATTCGATCTTTGCAAAGTCTGGGGATTCAGAGAGTTCAACTGGGGTCATGCCGTAAACATGTAGCAACCGTTGGTCGATAGTCGAACCTGGCAATAATGCTGTGTAGTTGAAATTTTTGGCACGTGTGGTCTTTGTGATGCGAGGCAATACGTCATCAGATGCACCGATATGCAAGTCCAGTTGCAACGGTTGTGCAATCTCTTCGCGCACAAACGTGCCTATCGATCTGCCATCTGTGCGACGCACCAATTCGCTTGCAATCCAACCAAATGTGAGTGCGTGATACGTGGGTGAACCAACTGGCACAAATGGATGTTGCTCGGCCAACAATTGAGCCATCATTATTGGGTCAGATATCTCCTCCGCAGTGATCTTGCGCTCGATACCTGGCACTCCGGCCATGTGTGCCAGTGCGTCACCAATGAGCACATGCCCTTTACCTCCCGCGGCGAACTCGGGCCAAACAGATTCGATCGGGGCTTCAAGATTGATCAGACCGCGTTCGACACACATCAGCACCGCAACAGTGCAGATGCCCTTTGTGCCAGATGCGATGAAGCACATTGTGTCGTCGCTCCATGCTGAGCCATCAGCTTTTGCGCCACCCCACAAGTCGACAACTTGCGTACCGTTAACTGTCGCAGCAAATGAAGCACCAGCCAATTCATCTTTGTGATACTTAGCAAATACTTTGGCGACACTCTCATATCCAGGCGCAATCAAGAGTTCGCGATTCAATGAAATCAGTCCTTTGATCGGCGGCGGCGAGCATCTCTTGTGGATGTGTCTGCAACCGTTGGGACAGAATTGGTAAGAGGCCCAATTTTGTCAATGATCTCTTCGGTTGTTGGCGCCGCACCAGATATATGAGTGTCGAGTGCATTGCGCATCGCTGCCAAATGCTCGGGCGATGTGCCGCAACATCCGCCAACAATGCGAGCGCCAGCATCAACCGCCATTCCAGCGTATGTATGCATCAACTCTGGAGTTCCCGAGTATTTGATGGACACACCTTCGAAGCGAGGTATTCCGCAGTTGCCCTTTGCGACAATCGGCGTGGCAAAACCTTTCATCTCGGAAACAGAAACAAGCATGTCGGACGCGCCAACGCCACAGTTGGCACCGATTGCAAGTGGTTGCGGGTTGAGACCTTCAAAAATTTGTTCGAGCGCACTCGGCATAATGCCCATCATCGTGCGACCAGCCGTATCAAACGACATCGTCGCCACATAGGGCATACCAACTTTGATCGCCGCCATTGCCGCTGCACGCACCTCTTCGGGGGCCGACATCGTTTCAATCCACGCAACATCTGCTCCGCCATCTTTAAGACCCTGAATCTGTTCGGCGAAGGTATCGATTGCCTCTGCTTCGGTAAGAGCACCCAGTGGTTCAAACAACTCGCCTGTTGGGCCAACTGAACCCGCAACGATCACGGGTCGACCCGCACCATCGGCGACTTTGCGCGCCAGTATGGCTGCAGCACTTGCAAGTTCCTGCACACGAGACTGGGCGTTGTGTAGCTTAAGTCGATGGCGATTACAGCCAAACGTGTTAGTCAAAATGATGTCGGCACCTGCATCAACAAACTTTTGATGCAGCGACATCACACGGTCTGGATGGTCAGTAATCCAAAATTCGGGTGGCTCACCAGCGGTTAAGCCCATCTGAAAATAGTTTGTCCCGGTTGCGCCGTCTGCCAACAACACTTTTCCAGTTGCCAAGAGCTGATTCAACGAAGACCGCACTTGACTAACTTAGCCCATCACGTTTCCGGCAGTGACGCCTTGCGTGCGCAATCTAGAGAACGCCGACAAGTTGATCGCATTGCCTGTGCTCTCACCGACGAACTCAACAGGAGTGATGTCGTGATCAATGCCCTGCTCCTGTGCCTCAACGAGGGCGCGAATGAACTTGCCAACGAGTGGAGCATTCTTGAATTGATTTCCGCTCGTGCCACAGGCCATAAAGAACCCATTTAGGCTCGACTTGTCGTAGAGAGGAATCCAGTCGTCGGTGACGTCATACAACGCGCCGATGCCGAGCAATTTGAGTGGAACTCCAAAGTCTGGCAAACGACGTGCAAGTCGCAACATCACTCGCTCGAAAAACTCAACTGTGACCGAGTCATTCCAATCGTCTGCGTTCTCAAGGAAATGCAATTCATCACACGCTGGTTCAGTAGTGCCCACATTGAGCAGATCACCCATGTGCGGCCTGAAGTATTGACCCAAGTCGAGGTCTGCAACGATCGGAGCATTGTCCTCTAGACGGAACCCAACTGGTGCTGGCGGCGAAAAAACTTCTTGGCGCAATGGCTGGTGATGCACTTTCATCTCGTCGTAGACACCCGCCATGCGATTGATTGCTGCTGCGTGTGGGCCCGCGGCATTAATGACAGTTGGTGCATTAAATGTCTCGCCGGTCTTGAGCGTCACTCCTGTGACCGCGCCATTACTTGTATTGATTGTGACAACTTCTTTGTGGAAGAGAAACTCTGCACCATGCGTCTTGGCTGCATTGGCGAGGTTGTGCGTTGCCAGCATTGGGTCGTCCATAAAGCCACTGAGTGGATCGAACAAAGCCGAGAGTTGGTCGTATGGATCATCTGCAAACGCTGGATCTTCAATGCTCTTTGGTGGGTAGTACTTGCCCGTATCAAATGCCGGCCAGCGCTTGCGCACTTCTTCAGGACTCAGCACTTCGTACGGAATACCGAATTGATCCCAGAGTTCACGTTGACGAATGCCGTCGTATCCCTCTGTGAGAAACACCAAATAGCCGGTTTTCACAAACTTGGCCATGCCATCTGGATCCTGCACACCAACGAAATTATTCCAGTCGTACCAATACTGTGCTGACTCCCATGCCATCAAGATGGTGTTGAAGTTGGAATATGTAAACCGAATAATTGCCGAGGATGCGCTCGTAGAACCAGCGCCTGCTGCGCCACCCTTGTCAATGACAACCACTTTGCGGCCGGCCTTTGAGAGTTCGAGTGCAATAGAAGCACCCATAACTCCACCACCAATAATGACTACATCGGTATTGGTTACCGCTGAACTCATACTTGCTGATCCAAGATTGCGTTTGCCCACTTGGCTGTGTCGGCAGTGGCATTAAATGTGAACGAATGAATACCCGAAACATTGAGTTCGTCGGCCTTGGCAGCAATGTCGTTGAGCAATTTTGTTGGGTCGTATCCGCCCGGAGCAATCATCAATGTGAGTGATGCTTTGTTCTTCTTGAGATATCGCAACGACTGACCAACGCCAGTTCGTACGCCAACCGACATCAACCTCGTGCGATCCACAACACCCGGCAGACCAAGATTAATCGGTGTAGTGAAACCTTTTGCACGGAGATCTTTGAGCCAAGCAAGAATCTTTGGCGCATCAAAACACATTTGTGTTGAGGCAAGACCCTTAACCCCAAAACTCTTCAGCAATGCTTCTTTTTGAATTACTGAATCGTGCAAGTCGGAATTACTAATAGTGGAGTGGCCATCTGGGTAAGCACCGAATCCAATTGTTTCAACACCAGGGTTGGCGCTCAAAAAATCTTTAATGAATGGCAAAGCAAATTGGTAATGAGGTGGGACTTCGGCGTCACCACCGATGATAAATACTTCTTTGATCCCCTTTTCGCGCACCCAGGTTGCCAACTTGGTGGCGTGTTCTGGGCCTTCAACAAGTCGGGCGGCGAAGTGCGGAACCACATTGTGGCCCTTTGCAAGCAGTTGCTCGCACAACTCTTGTGTCACAGCAATGCCCTTGGCAGGCGAACACGTCACTGACACTGATGCGCCCTTTGGCAAATCGGCGATGGCTTGGTCAAGCGACTTGAGCGGCACCAATTCGTAGCGCATGTTGCGCACCAATCTCTGTGCAGAGGCGGTTGTCTTGCCATTCGATTTTTTGCCACCGATGAGGGGCTTAAGTAATGTCGAAAGGGTGCTCATAATTGATCTCACTGACTTGGGTTTTGCGTATAGGGGCGTATCTAGATTATGCGAAAGTGTCGGGCAACTCTGCCTTGCGCTTGCCGATGTAGTCCAATAATTCCGCGTCAATTGCGTCATCTAGCGCTGGTGCAACGTATGACGCAAGTCGCTCTTTGTAAATTCTGTTTGCTCGCTGCGCTGCGTCAAGGGAGCCATCTTCTGTCCACTGCTCGAAGCTGTTGTTGTCGGCTGTATCCGAGCGATAAAACGCTGTTTCGAAATTGCCAAGTGTGTGCGCTGTACCCAAAAAGTGTTGACCGGGTACGTTTTCTCGCATCGCGCTCATGGCCTGACCGTTCTCAGTTATATCGAGACCCTTGCCGAGCGTCATCATCATGCCCAACTGATCACAATCGAGGACAAACTTCTCATAACCGATCGCAAGACCACCTTCGAGCCAGCCAGCAGCATGCAACACGAAGTTCGTGCCAGCCATGAGTGTTGGAATCAGCGTCGAAGCGCTTTCGTATGCTGCCTGTGCATCTGGCAATTTTGATGCGCACAGTGATCCACCCGAGCGAAACGGAACTCCGAGACGACGCGCAAGTGCAGCAACTGTGTAGAGCACAATCGCAGGCTCTGGTGTGCCAAACGTAGGTGCACCTGTGAGCATTGACATCGAACTAGCAAACGAACCGAACACCACCGGCGCACCGGGACGAACGAGTTGTGTAAACGCCATACCAACGAGCGACTCTGCGAGGGTTTGTGCCACTACCCCAGCAGAGGTTGTGGGTGCCATGGCGCCAGCCAAAATAAACGGCGTGATAATGCACGCCTGATTGTTGGTTGCATACACCTCCGCCGACTCGAGCATCGTTGCGTCCCACACCAGCGGAGAAGATGCATTGATCAAACTTGTCATCACCGTACGATCGGCCAAGTCGCCACCAAAAGCAATTCGCGCCAAGTTGACGCTGTCTTGGGCACGCTCGCCTGCTGTCACCGAACCCATAAAACCCTTGTCGGAGTATTTGATGTGGGCGTACACCATGTCGAGGTGACGCTTGCTCACAGGAATATCAACAGGCTCACACACCGTGCCACCCGAGTGATGGATGTACGGCGACATGTATGCCAACTTGACGATGTTTTGGAAGTCTTGAATGGTTGCGTAGCGACGACCATTGTCGATGTCATACACAAAAGGAGAACCGTAGTTTGGGGCAAACACTGTGGCGTTGCCGCCTATTTGCACATTGTTTTCTGGATTGCGCGCATGTTGTGTATAGATACGTGGTGCACTCGCTTGTACTATCGCTCTGCACATTCCGCGAGGGAAACGAACTCGAGTGCCGTCAACAATTGCCCCAGCATTTTTAAATCGCTCAATCGCGCTCGGGTAGTCGCGAATCTCGACGCCGATCTCCAGGAGGATTGTGTCTGCATTGCTCTCGAGCAACGCGAGACCCTCTTCAGAAACCATTTCGTAAGGAGTAATCAAGCGAGTCAGATATGCGTCGCGTTGAGCATGGGAAGTTTTACGTGTTGCCTGGCGAGCCGCTCGGCCGCCTCCTCGCCTGTGGTTCTCTACATCTGTCATGATCTTGCCCCCTTTTCAATCTGCTCTATTCTCGCACGAGTTCTCATGAACGCGGTCTCATGAACGACGCCGACGACGCTGGCCGTCGCGACCACCCTCGCTATTACCGCTGTTTTCAATGCGTGGAGGCAAAGTCATAATGCTCTCAAGGTTGGGGCAAGGTGCATAGGCATGCGGGAAGGCCATTGCGGCAATAAATAGATCCTGAAAACGCGGCTCGGTTGCGGTCTCGATTTTGGTGACCTTACGGACCGCTGTTTCCATCTCAACACGCTGGCTTCGCGAGAGCAGTGTTTTGACTGCGCCAGCTCCTGCAGCATTACCGACGGAACGCACACCTGCAACGGGGCAATCGGGTACTAAGCCAAGAACCATGGCATACACGGGGTCGATGTGAGCGCCGAATGCACCGGCCAAACGGATGTCGAGCACTTCTGGGTTTCCTGCATGCTCAACCAACAAGTCGATACCTGCGCGCAATGCTGCTTTGGCCAATTGAATTGCACGAATATCGTTTTGTGTAATCAACAATCGAATGTCTCCGTGCTCGTACAACACGTACGAGAATGTGCGGTCATCTGCAACAACACGAGGAGTCTTTCCAACCAGCGAACCCTGGATAACACCGTCTTGGGAAATAATTCCTGCCAAGTACATCTCTGAAATGACTTCTATAATGCCAGAGCCGCACACACCGGTGACTGGCGTGTCAACAATTGCTTCCGCAAAACCTGGCTCATCCGACCACATCTCAATACCAATTGAGCGAAAGCGTGGCTCTAAAGTTTCGCGATCAATGCGCACCTTTTCAACAGCGCCAGCAGTTGCCCGCTGACCACAACTGAGTTGGGCGCCTTCGAACGCAGGACCAGTTGGGCTCGACGCCGCAAACTGTCGCGTGTTGTCGCCCAACACAATTTCGGCATTGGTGCCAACATCGATGAGCAACTGCATCGAAGTGCCACGATGTGGGCCTTCGGACAAGATTGCTGCAGCAGTATCGGCGCCAACGTGACCGGCAATGCAAGGACCAACGTAATAACGAGCATTCGGCAGTTGAATTCCGATTTGCGTCGCTGCACCACTTACTGCCTCATCAGTCGCCAACACAAATGGTGCTGCCCCCAACGGAGTTGGATCAATGCCCAACAAAATGTGGTGCATGATCGGGTTGCCAACCATAACGATCTCGAGAATTTTGTCGACTGTGGTTGCGGCCTTGGATGCCAATTCGAGAACGAGGTCATTGAGTGCTGCACGAATCACTGTTGTGAGCTCGACATCTCCACCCTTGTTCATCATCACGTACGAGACGCGACTCATCAAGTCTTCGCCAAAGCGAATCTGTGGATTCATCACACCTGCGCTGCTCAAGATTTCGCCAGTGGTGAGATCACACAAGTGGCCAGCAACCGTTGTTGAACCAATGTCGATTGCGATGCCATACATCGCTCCAACAAAACCTGGCCACGCAGCAGTGATCATTCCAGCATCAGACACATCTGCGCCACGCGCAATGGCAACAGTTGCGCCACCTTCGCCTTTGTCAATTGCTCGGTTGACTTGACTCAACGCGTGTGTAGCAATTGTTGGTTTAGCAATGTGATGCTGATCCGATACTGCGTTGCGCAACTCGGTTGAGGCTGTAGCGCCATCACCAAGTTGCTGCGGCTCAACTGCCACGTAATACAAAGCAAATGTTGGATCCACCACGATCGCACCAAGATCGAGATCTTTCCGCACAATCTGGCGGTGTACCTGACTCATTGCCGGAATATCAATGACCATGTCTCCACAGATTTTGGCCACACATCCCAAGCGATTGCCCGCAACGAGTGGTCGATTTCCGTGGTAATCAATCTCTAAATCACCCGGCTCTGTTAGCGCGCTTGCCGTTGCCTCAATGCCCCACTTCGAAAATGAACCAATGCTTGGAGTGATCTGGCAGCGGCCACAAATGCCGCGCCCTCCACACACCGAATCCAAATCCACACCAAGACGTCGCGCAGCGTCGAGCACGCTTGTGCCCGTCTCTACCTCTCCGTCCAATCCTGACGGAGTGAATACAACGCGATTCGTCATGAAATCAAATAATCCTTCTCGTTATTGCGCAGTGCGACGACGACGACCCTCACGGTCGCCACGTCCACCGGTTGGTGCATTTGGATCACGGTTTTCTTTGATCCAGTTGAAACAATTTTGGTCATTGCCGGTCAATACGTCGGCTGCCATGACGGCTGCTTTTACTTCTGGGTGCAATGGACTCATAATTGCCGAGGTCATTCCAGCACCCATCGCCATTGAAAGGAACGTTCCTGTAATCACCTGGCGATTTGGCAAACCAAAACTCACGTTGGATGCACCACAGGTTGTGTTGACTTTGAGTTCATCGCGCAAACGACGAATCAGCGTGAATGCCTGCTGTCCGGCCTGTCCAAGTGCACCGATTGGCATCACCAACGGGTCGACAACAATGTCGCTGTAGTGAATTCCGTAATCGGCGGCACGATTGACGATCTTGCGCGCAACTTCAAAACGAACATCTGGATCCATACTGATACCGGTCTCGTCATTGGAGATTGCAACCACTGCTGCGCCGTACTTTTTGACAAGCGGCAACACACGCTCGAGGTTTTCATCTTCACCAGTAACCGAGTTAACAAGAGCCTTGCCCTTGTACACAGCAAGACCGGCCTCGAGAGCCTCGATAATTGACGAGTCGATTGACAACGGCACGTCAGTCACTGACTGAACGAGTTGTACTGCACGCGCCAACAGTGCTGGCTCGTCTGCAAGTGGAATACCTGCGTTGACGTCGAGCATGTGGGCTCCTGCCAAGACTTGTGCCAATGCATCAGCTTCAACTCGGCTGAAGTCACCATTTTTCATTTCTTCTGCAAGCAATTTGCGACCTGTCGGGTTGATGCGCTCGCCGATCATTACGAATGGGCGATCAAAACCAATGACGACTTCGCGTGTTGGTGAGCTCAGGATTGTATGTGTCATGTCATTTTCCGTTTCGTTGTGAGATTTATTGTTGTTCTTCTTGCATTTCTTCTTCAAGTTCCTCGAGAGCAGCCAAATCCTTGGCGGCAACTGTGAGTTGCTCAATGTCTTTCTCGAAACCACCTGCATACGCCAACACTCCTAGGTGTTGACGGGAGTACTTCGCTTCGATCTCGTCGGCTACCTTTTGCGCGGCCTCGGCAAGTGTTCCTTCCAGCGGCAACGAATCGCGGCTCCACTGAGCAATGTCTTCCTCTGCCGTATAGATATTGGCCTTGCGCTTTGCGCGGTCAATTGCACGCTGAAACTTGGCCGAGAGCACAACTTGATATCGATCTCTGCCCATTTGGGCGTTGACCTGAGCTGGTATGTCTCGCCACTTAATAACGACTACCGAGTTTCCGCCTCTTGCCATTGTTACACGCTCTCTTTTTCTATTTGAATATTTTTAGGGTTTGAAAATGTTACGGGAATCGAGTGTGCAAGGCCTTGCACACCCACATGACGGTGTTCAAACGTCAAGCCAAGTTGCACGGCTGCAGCCTGGGCAAACTCAACAACTTTTGGATCAGTTGTTTGAGACAAAAGAACGACGCGGGTGTAGTTGGAAAAATATGTGTCGCGCAATTGTGGGTGTCGATCAAGACCAAGACCCTCCCATACCAGTGCTGTGAAATGCTTGGCCAAAAAGTCGGTGAGGTAAAACGTGCCAGGTTGATCGTCGTGCAACTGAGCAAATAGTTCGGAGCCAGCAAAAAATTCGTAGCAATGCGCGCCAGGAATTCGTTGCACATCGGGATACGACTCAAGCATGCGATCGAGCGCACCACCCGTGCCACAGTCGGCATAGCCCACCATCGTTGGTCGCTTCCCTCGGCCATCCAAATGTTCACGAAGTGCAGGCACAATGCCTTCTGGTCGGTTGTGCAAGTTGGCTGGCAAGTAGCGCACTTCAACAGCCTCATTGAGTCCGTTGATGTTCAACACCTCACGAAGCTCCGACACGAGCGCCCCGCAGGCGATGATCAGCGGACGATTGTCGTCCGACATAAAAGCTTTATTCCTTTTGTAACTAGTTGACCGAAGGGCCAGGAGGCTCGGCTGTGCGCTGACGCTTTGCAGTTACCAACTCTTTTGCCATCTGTGATGCAACAGCTGCATCGCGGCAATACGCATCGGCACCAACAGCAGTTGCAAACTCTTCGTTCAGTGGAGCTCCACCAACCAAGATGATGTACTTATCGCGAAGACCCTTTTCTTTCATGGTGTCAACAACGACCTTCATGTACGGCA
>JBIKZO010000011.1:0-29819 GCA_044354675.1 Ilumatobacteraceae bacterium
GCAGCAATGGAATGCCACAAGAGCATTCCGTGATACGCGCAAACACAACTTTCGTCTTCTTGCTCCCATCCGGACTCTGACCGTCGGCCCTGGAATTTCACCAGATCAACCCCACGATTGCTCGTGAGGTTCGCGGGCTTTAACCGCCGGTAGGGGATTTCACCCAACCCTGCAAGAAATACTCAAATTGCTATGTACCTACAAGGCTAAGGGTTCTTTGGGGCTTCTAGGCATGTGCAGATTGCGGAAGGTTTTCGCCCCGTTTAATCTCGGCGCGAGTGAGCAAAAGCACGCCACCCAAAATCAGCACGCCACCCAACACCTGACGAAGGGTGAAATCTTGATTGAGGAAAATCATGCCGGTGAGACCTGCGACCAATACTTCCCAAGTTTGGATCACTGCACTTTTGCTTGCACCGATGCGATTCATGCCCGCAAAGAAAATGCCCATCGCGCCGATCGTGCCCACAAGCCCAATCTCGAGAGCGGGCAGCCATACATCTGCGACATACGGCATTGTGGTTGGTAGCCCCGGTGGATTAAGTAACCAGATAATCGAAAATGAAAATCCAGCACCTGCAAAAACAAGCATCAAACCGGTGGTGAGTTCGGTGCGTGGCATGACCGCACCAGCGAGCACCGAATAAATCGCATATGCAAATGCGCCAATCACGATATAGACGACGCCTTTCATTTGTCCACCAGAAACATCGCTCGCACTGAGTATGACTCCGATGATGGTGGTGACAAGACACGGCCAGATAATTGCTGGCGGTTTGTGTTTGTAGAGCGCCCATCCAAACAAGACGACAACAATTGGATAGAAGAAGAAAATCACCATTGACAAACCGCTTGGCAAATATTTGAGCGCGTTAAACATGCACACGCTGTTGGCATACAAACCAATTGCGCCGAGCAAAAAAAGTTGGAGAGATGTTTTTGGTGTTGGCCACTTTGTTCGACCAAATCGCACTGTGCGAATTGTAAGTAGCACAATGGTTGCGATGTAATAGCGCGATGTCATTAACCCAAATGGATCCGCCCCATATTCAAAGGCGTGGTAGACAAAAATTGGCGTGATGCCGTAAAGAGATGAACTGATCAACGCGAGCACTATTCCTAGAACGCCTTGGTTTTTTGAGACATTCTGGCTTGCTGGCACACAGCAAAACTAGTCGTTGAGCCCCAATGCTTCATCACGTGCACGGTCACGCTTGACAATGCTGCGTGCGATTCGTACGCCGATCACGACGAGTGCTGTGATCATGATGCCAAAGGTGGCGTATTGCATTGAGCCGCCACGATCGCCAGACAACTCAGGCTCTCTGCCACACCCTGGTTTTGGGTAGAGGCCAACGCAGTCGCTGGCGTTACGTCCGCCGTAAGGGTCCGGCAGTGTGCCAGGGAGAGTTATGGTGAATACATCACGAGTTGTTTGAACGAATTGCATGCATCACCATCGTTCCATCTCTTGGGCCCAAATACCACTGTTCAACTACAGTCATTGGTCACTATGGCAAAACAACTCGCTCACGACCCACAAGTCGTGTTGGTGGTTGATTTTGGTGCCCAATATGCGCAGTTGATTGCTCGCCGGGTGCGCGAGGCTCAGGTCTATTCAGAGATCGTGCCCCACAAGATCACTGCGCAAGAGGTACTTAACCGCAAGCCAATCGCAATCATTTTGTCGGGTGGACCAGCGAGCGTGCATGTGGATGGGGCGCCCGTGCTCGATCCACAGATTTACGAACTCGGTATTCCTATTTTGGGCATTTGCTATGGCGCACAGCTGATTGCCGAGCAACTTGGCGGCAAGGTATCGCGAGGTGGGAGGGGCGAATATGGCCGCACCGTCGTGCAACGAATCGCTGGGGCATCGTCGCAACTTTTGAAGGACGACATTCCCGCACAACTCAATGTGTGGATGAGTCACTTCGACGCAGTGTCTGTTTTACCAAGTGGTTTTGTGGCAACTGCAAGCACTCGGGATGCGCCAATGGCCGTGATTGAAAATCCTTCGCAGAAAATCTGGGGAGTGCAATATCACCCAGAGGTTGCGCACACCGAGCATGGCCAGTCAATCATCGAGCAGTTTTTGCATCAACTTGTGGGAGCAGAAGGTGACTGGACGATGTCATCAATTGTCGAGGATCAAGTTGCGGCAATCCGTGCACAGGTTGGTGACGAGCGGGTGATCTGTGGTTTGTCGGGTGGTGTCGACTCAGCCGTTGCTGCAGCGCTGGTGCACAAAGCAATTGGCAAGCAACTGACTTGTATTTATGTAGACATTGGTTTGATGCGCAAAAACGAGAGCGAGCAAGTGGTCGAGACGTTTCATAGGCACATGGGAATCGAATTAATTCATGTGGATGCAGGAGCGCGGTTTTTTGAAAAGTTGCAGGGCATTACTGAACCAGAGGCAAAACGAAAAGCGATAGGCGAACTTTTTGTGCGCATCTTTGAAGAGCACACGGGTGGGCTCACCGACGCAAAGTATTTAGTGCAAGGAACGCTGTATCCGGATGTGATCGAGAGTGGTGGAGTGGACGGAACAGCAAGTGTGATCAAGAGTCATCACAATGTGGGCGGCTTGCCAGAGGACATGACATTAAAACTGTGCGAGCCACTGCGCACGCTGTTTAAAGACGAAGTTCGCAAAGTGGGAACCGAGCTTGGTTTGCCGGATGAAATTGTGTGGCGTCAACCATTTCCTGGCCCTGGTCTTGGCGTGCGCATCATTGGCGAAGTGACACCAGACAAAGTTGCAATATTGCAAGAAGCCGATTTCATTGTGCGCGAAGAAGTGCGCTTGGCTGGTCTTGAGCGCGAAATTTGGCAAGCATTTGCAGTGCTCGCCGACATTCGTTCAGTTGGCGTGATGGGCGACGAACGAACGTATGGTCGACCAATAATTATTCGTGCAGTAACAAGTGACGATGCGATGACGGCCGACTGGGCGAGACTGCCGTATGACTTGTTGGAAAAAATGTCATCCCGAATAATTAACGAAGTACAAGGTATAAATCGCGTTGTTTACGATGTGACATCTAAACCACCGGGCACGATTGAGTGGGAATAAACCCTTAAAATTCGGTAGACTGGTGTCATCATGATTCGTATCGCCGTTGGGCGTGTACGCCGGTGTGTGCCTCAGTTGGCCGCCATCATCCTCACCACTTCGGTGGCTGTGGGTTTTATTGCTATGCCTGCACAGGCGCTTGGTTTGCGACCAGCGACTGGGTCATCGGGGGATCAGCAGCAACGAGTCAATCAGATCATTGCTGAGTTGGACAAGATCGGCTACCAGATCGATGCACTTGATGAAACCTATGCCGAGGCTGTGAACCAGCAAGAAGACTTGCAGGTAGAAATTGATGCAACGATTGCCAAGATCGCCGAGCTCGAAGCAAAACTCGCTGCGATGCAAGAAGATTTGAAAGCCGTGGCAATGAAGTCTTTTGTGCGCGGCGGAATGTCTAATAGTTTGTCGAGCATTCTGAGTTCGACAAACTCACTGAGCGACATGGTGCGCAAGAAATATCTCACTTCGGTTGCGCTCAATACGGGTGCGGGCAACACCGACGCGTTGCAGGGTTTGATTGATGACCTCACCAAGGAAAAGAAGAAACTCGAGAAACAGCAAAAGAAAGCCAGCGATTTGGCCGACTACGCGGCTGCACGTTTGAGTGCTGCTGAAGCACTTGCCTCTGACTATGAAGCACGTCAGGCAGCAGCAGAGCGCGAACTTGGTTCACTGCTCAAGTCGGAGCGTCAACGCCGTGAGGCCGCTGCTCTCGATGACGCAAAATCGCAAGCTGCAAAATTTGCTGGATCAAAGTATGCGAACGTTGCCGCGCCTTCGTCACGCGCAGGAGTTGCAATCAAGGCTGCACTTTCGCAACTCGGTATTCGGTATCGATTTGGCGCGAAGTCTCCTGGAAGTGCCTTTGACTGCTCTGGTCTCACCTCGTGGGCGTGGGAAGTGGCAGGCGTGGGTATTCCCCGCACATCGCGAACGCAATATGCAGGACTCACGCGTATTCCAACTGCGGCAGTTCAGCCAGGTGATTTGATATTTTCGGGCTATCCAATTCACCACGTCGGGATGTACTTGGGTAACGGTCAATATGTGCACGCACCACGTACGGGTGACGTCGTTAAAATTTCTGCCGTATCTTGGTCACGAGTTGTCGGTGTGGTGAGACCGAAGTAACGATATGGGTTCGATTCCGATAGCTCCAGCAGGTTGGCAAGGCAGTTCGTTTACGTCTGCTGGAATTACACACGCCACGTACCGTAAAGGTGCAGGCCCCGGCGTCATAGTTGTTCACGAAATACCAGGCATTACTCCAAGCGTGCTCGCATTTGCCGAGCGAGTTGTTGATGCGGGATTCACGGTAGTGATGCCATTGTTGGTGGGCGAGGTTGGTCAAGAACCGAGCGGAAAATATATGGCCAAGTCGATGAGCAAGATTTGTATCTCGCGCGAGTTCACTACGTTGGCGATGCGACAGAAATCTCCTGTAATCAATTGGTTGCGTGCATTGGCAAAGCAGTTGCATAACGAATTGGGCGGTATCGGTGTTGGCGCGATTGGCATGTGTTTCAGCGGTGGCTTTGCTCTCGGAATGATGGTCGACGACATCATGGTTGCGCCTGTGTTGTCGCAGCCTTCAATGCCGTTCGCGATGGGTGCTGCTCGTAGTGCCGACTTAGGTCTAAGCCTGGACGACGAAATCATCATTAAGCAACGTGCAGAAGCAGGGTGTCAAGTACTTGGCTTGCGCTTCACTGGCGACAAACTTGTGGGCACGAGATTTGCATCGTTGCAAAAATTACTCGGTGATGCATTTATCGCAGTTGAGTTCGAGTCTTCGTCTAAGAGTGACCACTCGGTATTGACCGAGCAGGTAAGACAATCTGGTGTGCTACGAGTACTCGAGTTTTTACAACAAAAACTCAAGCCAAATCACTCGTAACAACAAAGCGCGGATCACGAAAACTCTGTAGCGATTTTGCTACCTGAGAACTCGACGTGCAGGTTTGTACGAGGTGGCGAGCGAGTCTGCCTTTGGCAGCCTTGGCGTCGTGACCACCAGCCTTGCCCGATTTTTCATTGATCGCCACCACAATATGTTTGGCAACAATGTTGGTGTCGAGAGTAAATGCGGCTCGATGCTCTTGGGGGAGCAAGTCAATGACCACAGCACCTTTGAATTTTTTGTTGAGCATGGCCGAGAGATCATCGTGCCACCAGCGCGAAAGCAATCCGAAAGGTGCAAGTCTGCCCCCCATCTTGAGGCGATAGTCAGGCACAGCTTCATCTGCACCAACTGCACCTAAGAGGCCAGAAATAACGATGATGCTGCTGAGTGCTCGGTCGCGTTGTGTTGTTGTGAGAGTTGCAAGATCTAGGTGATC
Organism: Ilumatobacteraceae bacterium; assembly: GCA_044354675.1. Taxonomy (GTDB): domain Bacteria; phylum Actinomycetota; class Acidimicrobiia; order Acidimicrobiales; family Ilumatobacteraceae; genus UBA3006. The sequence continues at coordinate 5,422 of JBIKZO010000011.1, forward strand.
CCAAACCACGCCTGTGTAGCGCTCAAATGCTGGTAGTGATGGCGAACCACGTAGGCAAGAGTTGGCTACACGTGCTCGGTCGAGGTGCTTGCCCTTTACCCCGAGCAATGTTGCGTCACCACCTTTGAGCGCGTGGAGCCGATCGACGAGCGCCTTTCTTTGAGTGGTTAAAGATTTTCCGCATGCACCCGAAGACTCGCGCCATGGCTTGCTTGCTGCTCCGCCTTTAGCCTTGCCTTCGGAAGGGGGGAGCAAGATAAATAACAAAGCCACGACACGAAAGTATGGCGCACCCCCAAGTAAAGTTGTGGCATGTACGAAGTGAAACCTGCAACAAGTTGGACGACAGATTTCGATCACGCCGACCCCGCATACAACGCCAATGCTCACGAGATTTGGGACGAGTTGCGCGAAACTTGCCCCGTTGCGCACACCGATCGATATGGCGGCGCATGGTTGCCAGTAACTCATGCCGATGTTTCAGCAATTGCGCGCGACACAGACCATTTTTCTTCTGAAGGCGCTGTGCTTTCAAACAAGCCGCCGAGGGACGAATGGATTTCCAACGCACCAATAGGTGGGGCACCACCGATTACTTCGGATCCACCATTTCATGCCGATGCAAGGCGTCTGTTGCTTCCTGCGTTTAGCCCACAAGTGATCAACGAGTGGGAACCAGAGATTCGCCGTCTTTGCAACGAGTTGATCGACAACATGGGCGATGCCCCAACTGTTGATGCAGCGGTTCAGTACGCACAGAATATTCCTGTTTACGTAATTGCCCGCATGCTTGGGTTGCCAGTTGAAGACAGCGACTACTTCCGAGACACCGTGCACTTGGTGCTTGAAGGTGTTGGTGCACCGTTTGGTGAACGTCAGCAAAGTTTTGAGAAGCTTGACGCATATTTGTCAAAGCATGTGCGAGACCACATCGAGAATCCAAAAGATGATCTCATTGGCTTTTTATTGAATGCAAGAATTTATGATCAGCCGTTGTCACCAGAGCATGTTGTTGGCACCATCATCTTGTTGATGGTTGCGGGCATTGACACGACATGGAGTGCGATTGGTTCATCTATTTGGCACCTCGCGCAGTATCCATCTGATTTGGCACGCATGGTCAATGAGCCAGAACTTCTTCCAACTGCGATTGAAGAGTTGTTGCGTGCATATGCACCGGTAACCATGGCGCGCATTGTGAGCAAAGACGCTTCTATTGGCGGTTGCCCTGTCAAGCGCGGTGACTCTGTATTGCTGCCGTTTCCTGCGGCTAACCGCGACCCACAAGTGTTTGATCGCGCCGATGAAGTAGTGATTGATCGCGAAGAGAATCGTCACCTCGCTTTCGGGCTCGGCATTCATCGTTGTCTTGGATCAAACTTGGCGCGACTCGAGTTGCGGGTTGCCGTCGAAGTCTTTATCGCACGATTTCCCAAGTTTGACCTAGCAAATGCCGATGCAGTGACGTGGAGCCTTGGCCAAGTACGCGGCCCACGCAAGTTGCCGGTGCGTATTGTGCAACGCTCGTAATTAGTGACCAACTCTCAACCCCCAAACTCCATCGATCTGGACGGGCTTAACCCGGATCAGCGCGATGCTGTGCTGCACCCAAGCGGACCACTACTTGTTGTAGCGGGTGCTGGCTCGGGCAAAACTCGCGTACTCACACAACGCATTGGGCATCTCATTGCAACGGGCACGCACCCGATGCACATCTTGGCAATCACATTTACCAACAAGGCGTCGCAAGAAATGCGCGAGCGAGTGGCGGCAATTGTTGGTCCAGTGGCAAGACAGATGTGGGTGAGCACATTCCATGCTGCGTGTGTGCGCATCTTGCGTGCGCAAGCCGAGCACATTGGTTATCCAAAAACATTTTCGATTTATGATCAAAGCGACTCAACGCGCCTAGTGGGCTATTGCATTCGCGACTTGGGCCTCGACCCAAAGCGTTTTACGCCTCGTGGTGTGCAAGCACGCATCAGCCTCTGGAAAAACGAGTTGATTATCCCGCACGATGCAGCTTCGTTGATTGACAACTCAATTGATGCAAAGTATGTCGATGTGTATCGCGAATACCAAAAGCGTTTAGAGCGGGCTGGCGCGATGGACTTTGATGACTTGTTGACCAACACGGTGCGGCTGTTTCGGCAACACCCCGACGTATTGCGCACATACCAAGAGCGTTTTAAGCATATTTTGATTGACGAATATCAAGATACCAACATGGCGCAAAACGAGATTGTGCTGATGCTGGGAGCTCTGCACCACAACGTGTGCGTGGTGGGCGACACCGACCAGAGTGTGTATCGCTTTCGCGGAGCCGACTTTCGCAACATCATGCAATTTGAAAATGCGTTTCCCGAAGTGACGACTGTGGTGTTGGCGCAAAACTATCGCAGCACGCAAACCATTCTGGATGCCGCAAACGCCGTCATCACGAACAATGTTGATCGCAAGCCCAAAGATTTGTGGACCGACTTGGGTCAGGGTGAAAAAATCATTCGTTACTTTGCTGATGACGAGTTTGGTGAGGCCAATTGGGTCATCAATCGGCTCAAAGAAGTGCACGACTCTGAGCATCGACCGTGGAGTGACTTTGCTATTTTCTACAGAACCAATGCTCAAAGTCGTGTGCTGGAAGAGTCGCTCATCCATCGTGGCGTGACTTATAAAGTCATTGGCGGCACCAAGTTTTATGATCGTCGCGAAGTCAAAGACGCACTTGCGTATTTGCGTTTGTCGTACAACACGCTTGACGAAGTGAGCCTCAAACGAATTTTAAATGTGCCAAAACGCGGCATCGGCGACACGACGATTGGCAAAGTCGATGTGTATGCCAATGAGTGCGGCATCTCATTTGCTTTAGCACTGCGCAAGGCGGCTGACGCTGGTGTGGGCGCTGCTGCTCTGCGCGGAATTACTGCCTTTAATCAACTGATTGACGAGTGCCAGGCGCTTTTATCTGAAGGCCCAAGCGCGGTTTTGCGCCACGCGCTCAATGCTGGCGGATACATGAGTGAATTGAAGGCCGAAAATACGGTGGAGTCCGCTGGGCGCGAAGAGAACATCAACGAACTGATTGGTGTTGCTGCCGAATTTACTCAGGTTGACGAATTTCTGGAGCAGGTTGCGCTCGTTGCCGACACCGACCAACTGGATTCGGATAATCACGTCACGTTGATGACGTTGCACTCTGCCAAAGGTCTCGAATTTCCGGTGGTGTTCATCGTGGGTGTGGAGGAAGGAATTTTTCCTCACAACCGAGCGCTCAACGACCCAGTCGAATTGGAAGAAGAACGCCGACTTGCGTATGTAGGGATCACGCGCGCGAAAGAACAACTCGTGCTGAGTCATGCATGGAGCAGAAGTCTGTATGGGTCGACTCAGTACAACCCACCATCCCGATTTTTGAGCGAGATTCCCGATGAGTTGATTCAGCGAGAAGGCAGTGTTGATTCCGGTGCGGACTCCGAGCGGTACAGCTTTCGTTCGCACGCCGATCGCGGCTATGCGCCGCAGCAACGCCTCAATCGCAATAACACCAATGTCGCGCCTGCATCAACCGCGCAACAACAAGATGCCAATCACGGGTTTCGAATTGGTGATGACATCGAGCACCCAACATTTGGCGAAGGCGTGATCATCGAGATTCGTGGCTCAGACGAAAAAGCGGAGGCAACAATTCGTTTTCGATTGGTGGGCACCAAGCACCTCTCGCTGGCGTGGGCTCCACTCAAAAAATCAAATTAAAAAACTCTTGCTTACGGTTTTAATCGTTCAAGTCAATGAGCAGAGTTCTCTGACCTTCTACGATCGGTGTAACATCACTCGGCTTTTGTAATTGATCAACCTGCAGAGTTCGGCCGTCGCAGTCGGTAAAGGTGTGTGATTGTTTGATTTGTGACACTAAGCAATCCGAACTTCTGTCGGCGGGGTATGCGTAATAGACCTGCCAGCCCTTAAGCGGGTCGGTGCCGTTGTGCTCGATGACGATCGATCGCTTGCCGTTGACGTCACGCAAGTCTGGATAGAGGATCGGGCCATTTTTGGCGATCGATTCGGCGACGTCGGTTACCTGACCCACCACAAATGTGCGGTCGCCCAGAACCACTTGTCGCTCACTGCGGTTTGTGGCAAATGTCGCCATCAACCACGTGATCCCAAAAAGAACCACAAAAAAGAGGAGCCCTCCCGCAATTGGCAAAACCGCACGAGCGAGTGGGGAGCGCAGGCGTATTTCCATGCTTCTAGTGTGGCCGATTGGCAAGTGGTATCCGCCGTTTTGCGGGTTGGAATAGGTCACTGTCGAGGGCGTAAGGTTCTGTAGTCGTGAAACGTCCTTACCGAGTTGTTGTGGCCAAGCCAGGCCTGGATGGCCATGATCGTGGCGCCAAGACGATCACGCGCGCCCTTCGTGACCACGGCTTTGAAGTGATTTACACGGGTCTGCACCAGTTGCCAGAACAGATTGCCGAAACCGCACTGCAAGAAGACGTAGACGCTGTTGGGTTGTCGTTGTTGTCGGGGGCGCATCTGACGTTGTTTCCACGAGTGATGGAAGAACTGCGCGCGCGCGATCTTGGAGATGTACTTGTTTTTGGTGGAGGAGTAATTCCTGATGCCGACGCGATTGAGTTGCGCAGTCAAGGTGTTGGAGAAATATTTGGGCCAGGAACTTCGCTCAAAGAAATTGCAACATGGCTTGAGCAAACGCTCGATGCCCGAGAACACTAACGAAAGCTGAGCAATGGATCTTTTTGAATATCAAGGCAAACAATATTTTGCCAAGTACAACATTCCGGTATCTGCCGGTGGAGTAGCAACAACCGTTGACGAAGCCGTAGCAGTTGCATTGACTGCAAAGTACCCAGTTGTGGTGAAAGCTCAGGTACAAGTTGGTGGACGCGGTAAAGCAGGCGGAATCAAGTTGGCCAACGACGAAGCCGAAGTGCGCTTGCACGCCAAAAATATTTTGGGCATGGACATCAAGGGTCATGTTGTGAAGCGTGTGTGGGTAGAACATGCATCAGACATTGCCGAAGAGTATTACGCGTCGTTCACGCTTGATCGCGCAGCAAAGCAGCACTTGTTGATGTTGAGTGCCCAAGGCGGCGTCGAGATTGAAGATGTTGCCGCAAAAGATCCAACCGCGATTGTCAAGTTGCATATCAACCCAATTGATGGGCTCTCGCTCGCAACTGCGAATCGTGCGTGTGTCGATGCCAAGATTCCTGCCAAAGCACTCGACGGCGTGGCCGACATGCTCGTCAAGTTGTACAACTGTTTCACTCAAGGCGACTGTGACTTGGCAGAAATCAACCCACTGATTTTGAAACCAACCGGCGAGATTCACGCACTCGATGCCAAAGTGTCGCTCGATGTCAACGCATCATTCAGGCATCCAGAGTGGGCCGAGTATGCAGCAACCGAAGAGTTGGATGCACGCGAGCAACTTGCACGCGAAAAGAATCTGCAATACATCGGATTGGACGGCACAGTCGGCATCATCGCCAACGGTGCGGGCCTAGCGATGAGCACACTCGACGTTGTCAATCAGGTTGGTGGATCGGCCGCAAACTTCCTTGACATCGGTGGCGGCGCAAATGCCGAGTTGATGACGGCAGCGCTTGAAGTGATCAACTCTGACCCCAAGGTGAAGAGTATTTTGATCAATATTTTTGGTGGCATCACCCGTGGTGAAGAAGTTGCCAAGGGGATCGTTGAGGCTGTGAAGCGAGTTGCCTTGCGCGCACCGATTGTTATTCGTCTAGACGGCACAAATGCCGACGAAGGTCGAAAGATCCTTGCTGATGCGGGAATTCCCGAATCACAGCTCACCAGTCGACCAACCATGCTCGAAGCCGCTCGCGCCGCTGTCGAGATGGCCAAGTAGGAGACGGAATCATGGCAATTTTTGTAGATCAAAATACGAAAGTCATTGTGCAGGGATTAACAGGTGGCCAGGGGCGTTTTCATGGACTGCGCAACAAGGCATACGGCACCCAAGTTGTTGGTGGTGTCACGCCAGGAAAAGCCGGGCAAGACGTCGAGGGAATTCCTGTGTTTGATTCGGTCGCCGACGCTGTCAAAGCAACAGGAGCAAATGCATCGTTCATTGCTGTGCCACCGAAAGCGGCTCCCGCAGCAATTCTTGAAGCAGCCCGTGCAGGAATTGGTTTTGTCGTGTGCATCACCGAGGGTGTGCCGGCACAAGACGAAGCTCGCGTGTTTGCCACGCTGCAACGCGATTATCCTGCCACGCGTTTGCTCGGTCCTAATTGCCCAGGAATTATTAGCCCAGGCAAGTGCAATATCGGAATTACTGCTGGAGAAATTGCGCAACTCCCGAGTGCGAGCGGACCAAACGTAGGAATTGTTTCTCGCTCTGGAACTCTCACGTATCAAGCGCTGTACGAGTTGAAGCAGCAGGGTATTGGCGTCAGCACATGTGTCGGTATTGGTGGCGACCCAGTGCCCGGAACTTCGTTTGTCGACTGCCTCGCACAGTTTCAGGCAGATCCAGAAACACATGCAATCATCATGATTGGCGAGATCGGTGGTTCGGCTGAAGAAGAGGCCGCAGAGTTCATCACCAATCATGTGACCAAGCCGATGAGTGCATACATCGCAGGTGTAACTGCACCTGCTGGCAAAAAGATGGGCCATGCCGGCGCCATTGTGTCTGGTGGCAAGGGCACAGCGCAGGGAAAGATGGATGCGCTGAGAGCTGCTGGTGTACAGATTGGTTTGAATCCGACTGAAGCCGGAATACTCATGGCGGAGATCGTTCGGACAATACGCTCTTAGTAAATGAATCGCCAACAATCACTGAGGTATCTGCCAGGCCTTGACGGACTGCGCGCGGTTGCGGTGATCGCTGTGATTTTGTATCACGCCAATAAGAATTGGCTGAGTGGCGGCTTCCTCGGCGTCGAGGTGTTTTTTGTAATCAGCGGTTATTTGATCACGATGCTGCTGATTAATGAGTCACAGGAAAATGGAAAGATCAATTTCAGAGCTTTCTGGATACGTCGAGCGCGAAGGTTGTTGCCTGCATTATGGACTCTTCTGATTGGTGTCACCACGTATTGCGCATTGTTCGAGCGCGACACGCTTGGAAACCTGCGCGGAGATGTGGTGGCTGCATTTATGTACGGCTTCAACTGGTTTCAGATCTGGGTCGGCACCTCATATTTCAGCGCATTTGGTTTCGTGCCACTTCGACACCTGTGGTCGCTGGCGGTTGAAGAACAGTTTTATTTGGTGTGGCCGGTATTGATCGCTGTAGTGCTCAAGGTATTTGGCCGCAGACCATTGCTGCTGGGGACTCTGTTTTTTGCCGCGTCCATTGTGGTTTCCATCTATGTTGCAAGAACATTTGAACCGGGCGCAAGTGGTTCGGTGCTCGAAACCCCAGATCATTACATTGCACTCTTTGGACACGCTGTTTCAAAAGTTGATTTTTTATTTTTGGGCACACTTGGACGATCGGGTGGTTTGCTGATTGGTTCGGCACTTGCTTTTTGGTGGAAGCCTTCAATGTTTAATAACGATCACCCAACATCAGAGCGCCACTTTGTGTCTGTCGTTGGCTGGTTGGGCGTACTTGGGCTTGGCGCAATGTTGTGGAATTTCCATGATGTTGTTGAAGGTGGCGCCGACGGTGGCACGAGTGGCTACGCGCCGTTATTCCAGGGTGGTTTTCTTCTCGTTGGGCTTGCGAGTATCGCAATCATCGCTGCTGCTGTGCACCCTCACACAGGGTTAGCAACACGAGTCCTTGGCAACCCAGTGTTGGTGTACATCGGTCAGCGGTCGTATGGCCTGTACTTATTTCATTGGCCGATCTTTCAGTTTTATCGACAATTTGCTGGTCGGGGACTCAACGTCATCGAATTTGTGTTGCTGTTTGCACTTGCACTTGTCGTTACCGAGGTGTCATATCGATTCATTGAGATGCCAGTGCGCTCTGGAGGCCTGCGTGAATCGTGGGGCAAGTTTCGCCATTCACAGCTTGATTCGGATAGAGAAAAACGACAGGGAATAATTGCCATTGGCGTTGTCGTCGCAGTCGTGCCGATTTTCGCATTAGTAAGTCTTGCAACTGCACAAGTCAAGTTGGACGATATTGGTCAGAGCCTTGCCGACGGAGAGAGCGGTGTTGTCAATGTGATGACAAGTACGACGACCGTTGATGCAAGCCAGACCACTGTTGCCGGCATTACTTCTGGTACTGCGGTGATTGCACCGCAAACCACCACACTGGATGGACAGGTCATCGAGATTATTGCAATAGGCGATTCGGTGATGCTTGGTGCTGCCAATGTGCTCACCGAACGCGGAATCACGGTAGACGCGCTCAAGAGTAGACCGTTTCGTCAAGCACTCGAGATTGGTAATTACCTCAAGTCGGTAAACCGACTTGGCGAGATTGTGATTATTCATCTCGGCACAAACAACTATGTCGATCAAAAGACATTGGATGAAATCATGGTTCCTTTGTCCGACGTGGACACCGTGGTGTTTGTGACAAATCACGTGCCAAGCAAAAAATGGCAAGACCCAAACAACGTGTTACTTCGTGCCATGCCTGACCAATACGGCAATGTCAAGATCCTTGACTGGTACACAATTGCAGTAGCGCATCCAGAATATTTATATGGAGACAAAATTCACCTCAACCCAGAAGGTCAGGCTGTGTATGCCGACCTGATCATGCAAGCAATAGGAAAGTAGTGTTTCAGTCATGACATCTTCAGCAACATCACCAGTACGAGTAACTGTCACCGGAGCGGCCGGACAAATTGGATACAGCCTGCTGTTTCGCATTGCATCTGGTGCAATGCTTGGTGCTGACACTCCAGTGATTTTGCAACTTCTCGAAGTAACTCCGGCACTTGGTGCGCTTGGCGGAGTAAAAATGGAATTGGATGATTGTGCGTTTCCAAATCTTGTCGATGTAGTGATGACCGACGACCCAAACATTGCGTTTGGTGACACCGATATTGCGCTGCTCGTTGGGGCGATGCCGCGAAAAGAAGGTATGGAGCGCAGCGATTTGTTGTCGGCAAACGGTGGCATCTTTAAGCCACAAGGCGCGGCCATTAGTGCCAATGCCAAAAAGAACATCAAGGTGTTGGTCGTGGGCAACCCAGCCAATACCAATGCCGCGATTGCTATGCATAATGCCAAGAACATTGACCCTCGTCAGTTCACGGCCATGACCCGCCTCGACCACAACCGTGCGATCAGCCAGCTGGCGCAGCGCGTTGGGCGCCCAGTTTCATCAATAAAAAAAATGACCATCTGGGGTAATCATTCAACGACACAGTACCCAGACTTGTTTCATTGCGAAGTTGATGGAAAGAATGCTGCGCAACTCGTCAATGATCAGACATGGGTTGAAGAAACTTATATTCCAACGGTTGCAAAGCGCGGTGCAGCAGTGATCAAGGCTCGCGGATCTTCGTCGGCAGCAAGTGCAGCGAATGCGGCAGTAGACCATATTCGTTCATGGGTCTTGGGCACGCCAGCTGGCGACTGGGTTTCTATGTCTGTGCCATCCGACGGTAGCTACGGCGTACCGCAAGGCGTGATGTCATCTTTTCCTTGCGTTTGCGAAAACGGTGACTACAAAATTGTGCAAGGTCTCGAGATTGATGCGTTTAGTCGCGCACGTATTGATGCCTCTGTTGCCGAACTCATCGAAGAGCGCGATGCTGTTCGCGAACTTGGCTTGATTTAAAAACTGAATTAGCCCGAGGTTTGGCCAAGTGCCGCTCTGGTGTCTGCTCGAGAGCGAGTGCAACCAAGAGGGTCTTGTTTTACTAGTTTTTTCAACTCTTTAGCGGGTGAGATCTGCCCGCCTTTACGCCACGCATTCAAATATTTTTGTGGCCAAATCTCACCCTGCAACAAAAATGCCTCAACCACGGGACACACTCGTGACATTCCCAGGTGCGTGTGGCACCTGGTGACGCGGGCATTGCCCGATGAGCCGATGACGCCAATCCAATCGCCAGCACTGACTCGCTGACCTTTCGCCACTTTTACCCTGCCGAGGTGCGCAAAGTAATAGCGCACGTTGTCGTCTCCAACAAGGGTGATCGTCTTGCCACCGCGGGTACCAGGAGCATCAATTTCTTTTACCCATTTGTCGATTGTGCGCGTTTGGGTAATCGTGCCGGCAGTTGGTGCGAGCACACGAGCGTAACAACCCTCTACGTCAACAGCAGGGTAGTCAATGTGGTCGCGTGGATAGTTGACTGCAACTTTGGAAAATGGAAAAACATAGAGCACGGGAGACTCGTCGTCTGCGACCAGACTCTGAGTAGGAATCAGAAGCGTGGCAATTACGACAATTGCGACAGTAATCATCGCTTTATAAATCTCATTGATGCGTGGCTTCAAGCGCATACTTGCGATCGTAGTGTGGTGGCGCCAAATGTTACGGTTGATCTATGAAGAGAAAATTTTTTATCGACACGGATACCGCAAGTGATGATGCTGTTGCTCTGATCATCGCGCTTCGCCACGGCGACATAGATGTTGTGGGCATTGGAGTAGTCGCTGGCAATGTGCCACTTGAGATGGGTGTACAAAACGCTTTGTACACACGCGAATTGTGCGGGTCAAGCGTGCCTGTTTACGTTGGAGCGGCCAAGCCACTTGTGCGAGAGCTGCGCACCGCGCAGTTTGTACACGGCACGGATGGCATGGGGGATATCGGACTTGACCTTAAGGGAAGACAACCAAATGCCGGTGACGCAGTTGACGAATTAATCAAGTCGGCGCGTGAGTTTGATGGAGTACTTGAACTGGTGACACTTGGACCGCTGACAAACATCGCGCTCGCGCTAAATAAAGATCCGAGCATTGCAACCAAGATAAAACGGTGTGTGGTGATGGGCGCAGTTGCCGACCACATTGGCAATGTCACGCCGGTGGCAGAGTTCAATATGTGGGTCGACCCAGAAGCTGTAGATGTGGTGTTGCAATCCGGAATGAACCTCGAGTTTGTTGGCTGGGATATCTCGCGCAAGTTTGCCGTGATCACACCGGCAGAATCAACAATGTTGCGGGCAATGGACACGCCGTTTGCAACATTTACTATTGATATTCAACGAGTGCTTGAAAAGTTTTGTGCAAACGAAACCCACCTTGCGGGGTTTGATTTGCCAGATCCAATTGCAATTGCATATGCCATCAATTCGAGCGTGGCTGATGAAGTGCGCGAGATGCACCTCGTTGTCGAAACTCGATCTCCAGCAACCGAAGGCATGGTGGTGATGGACACGCTTGGTGTATTGCATCTGACACCAAATGCGCTCGTAGTAACAAGCGCGAGACATGATGTGTTTATGTCAATGCTGATGGATGCGCTTGAAGCATGAGTAATCATTCGCCTCTTGATAAAGCATTTGTGCAACTGGCTGTCACCACTCGAAACGGACATGACGAGTCGGTGCACTATGGGGCAGTGGTTGGTTTAGCTCGTGACGGGTCGATTGAGTTTGCTCTTGGCGACCCAACGACCATCGTGTACCCCCGCTCGTCAACTAAACCGATTCAGGCAACAGCAATGGTGGCAAGCGGGCTCAACCTGCCTCCACGCTTGTTGGCGCTTGTGTGTGCGAGCCACGACGGATCGCCGATGCATCTTGCTGCGGCACGCGAAATTTTGGCCACGGCAGGCTTGACCGAAGATGATCTGGGTAACACCAAGGACTATCCGCTTGATGATGATGCTGCGGCGGAAGTGGTGCGTGGTGGCGGAGTGAAAACAAAGTTGCAAATGAACTGTTCGGGTAAGCATTCGGGAATGCTTGCCACGTGCGTGCACAACGGTTGGTCGCATGATGAGTCGTATCTGTTCGAGTCGCACCCATTGCAACAGCGCATTACGCAGATGGTGCCAGAGTTGAGTGGCGAAGAAGCTGCATTCATTGGCATCGACGGTTGTGGTGCGCCAGCACACGCCATGTCGCTTACTGCACTAGCGCGCGTCTTTCGCACTGTGGTGATGTCGGATCCGACAAGTGCACCGGGCAAAGTTGCGCATGCAATGCGGAGTCATCCGGAAATGGTGGGTGGGCCGACTCGTGACGTCACATTGCTGATGCAAGGCGTACCAGGGCTGCTTGGCAAAGATGGCGCAGAGGGAGTGTTTGCGGTTGCTCTGCCCGACGGGCGAGCAGTTGCGCTGAAGATCGCAGACGGAGCAAATCGTGCGCGACCACCAATGATGAAGGCAGCGTTAGAGGCTCTTGGTATCGACACATCGCGAGTAGACCCAAAAGCCTTTGACTCGACGATCTATGGACACGGCAAGCCTGTTGGCAGCGTACGTATTACTGCAACGTTGTGATTAGTTGATAACTATTAACTAACCCTCGTAATACGAGTCGGCGATTGAGAGCGCCTGATCGATGATTGAAATTCCCTCGCGAACTTCGTCTGGTGTTGCATTGCACGGCGGCACAACATGCGTGCGATTGAAATGCACGAATGGCCAAAGTCCAAGCCTTTTGCATTCCGCTGCAAAGTCAGCCATTGGCTTGGCGTCTGCACCTGTGGCGTTGAACGGAACAAGTGGCTTGCGTGTTTCGCGATTGCGCACGAGTTCAATTGCCCAAAACACGCCTAGTCCGCGAACATCGCCGACTGACGGGTGCTTGGCCTTGAGTTTTTCAAGTTCTGGACCGATGACGTCAGTACCAAGCATGCGAGCATTCTCAACAATCTTTTCTTCTTTAAAGATGTTGATAGATGCAACAGCTGCAGCACACGCGAGGGGGTGACCGCTGTAGGTGAGTCCGCCTGGATAGACACGATCCTTGAATGAATCAGCAATTTTTTGGCTGATGATCACACCACCGAGTGGAATGTAACCAGAGTTCACACCTTTGGCAAAACAAATCAGGTCTGGCGTAACATCCCAGTGATTTACCGCAAACCACTCACCGCAACGACCAAAACCGGCCATCACTTCGTCACACATCATCACGATGCCATAGCGATCACACAGTTCGCGAACACCTTTGAGGTAACCGGCGGGTGGGACCAAAATTCCATTCGTACCGATAACTGACTCAAGACCAATCATCGCAACGGTGTGTGGTCCTTCCACCATCAAGACTTCTTCCAAGTGTTGCAATGCACGTTGGCACTCTTGCTCGTCGCTTGAAGAGTGAAACGCAGATCGGTATGGGTACGGGCCCCAAAACTTGACCGCACCCGATGCGCCGGTCTCGTTTGGCCAACGTCGTGGATCACCAGTAAGCGCAATGGCTCCAGAGGTTGATCCGTGGTACGAGCGATACATTGTCAAAATTTTGTGACGACCTGTGTGAAGTTTGCTCATGCGCACTGCGTTCTCTGCTGCCTCTGCACCACCGTTGGTGAAGAACACCATGTTGAGATCGCCAGGTGCGAGTTCGGTAATTAGGCGTGCAGCTTCGGAGCGTGCATCATTTGCAAACGGTGGGGCAACGGTGCACAACTTGCCAGCTTGTTCTTGAATTGCTGCAACAAGTTTTGGATGCTGATGACCAATATTGAGGTTGACAAGTTGGCTTGAAAAGTCGAGGTATTTTTTGCCTGTCGAATCCCAGAAGTAACTGCCAAGTCCACCAGTAATTTCAACCGGATTGAGAGTGCCTTGCGCAGACCACGAGTGGAATACGTGTGCGCGGTCGTCGAGGTATGCCTGTGTCTTTGTTGCTTCAAGTGTCATGACAACAGCCTAATCTGCGGGAATTACGAGTTGAGAGTTGCCACAACCCGCTTGTGTAATTGTGGCCACGCTCCAGCCAAACCAGCGTGCAGCGAAAAAGTCTCCACTTTGTCGAGTGTTACCCATTGCAGATCTTCCGATTCGGCATTGGCAGCGAATGCTCCTGCATCGCCGTTGGTGTGGGCGATCACAGTGTCGTAGCGCCACGGGCCATGGTCGTCACTGAAAACATCGCGAACTAAATAGTGATCACTATTAATGCCTGCTTCTTCCGCGGCTTCGCGACCAGCGGCGGTTACGGAATCTTCGTGACTATCGAGTGCGCCTCCCGGCAGCGCCCAAGTTCCTCCGCCGTGAGTCCATGCAGCACGCAGTTGCAACAACACGTGCGGCTCAGACATGTCGAGACGAATGAGCAGTAGACCTGCAGCGCCATGGAGTCCCCAATGTTTATGACCGCATGAGCACATCACCCATCCGTCGCCGTCTCGAAAAGCCATGAGTCAGATCGTAGTTTCGGTTGCGGTCTGAGCCTCTAGGCGCGCATTTGCTCTTGCAGTGGCACGTGCCGTTGCTTGAGCCGCAGTGATCTCGGCGTGGTGGGCATGACACAACACTTCGAGACCGCCTCGACCTGTGGCATCGGGCTGCAAGTGGTGATGGCACCCTGGCCCATAACCCTTGCCATCGCGGGGTTCGATGTGATTGACCTCACAGTCGCGTCGTGCTGCGGTGCAACCGCTTCGGATGCAATGGTATTTGGCTCGGCGTTTTGCAGATGAGCGAGCAAATCTCCAGATGTGTTCGCGTTGCCAGGTGCGACCACACTTGTCTGAGCACCAAGTAGTGCGTCGCTTACCTGTAATAATTTCGTTACACCAGTGGCAGCGTCCAATTTCGCCTTGCCATTTGGTCAGTGGGCATGTGATGCGCTCGGCAACGAGCGGCGGCAACTCGAGTTTGTTAACTGCGTGTTTCGTTCGCTTGCGTTGAGTAGCCATGGGCGCTCATAAACAATAACAATCCTGAAACATTTTGTAGACACAGTCGAAATATTGCTCTCCTAATCTCGTTGTCGTTCGGCTGCAATGGCGCCTCTGAACGCGTCTGTATTGCTGTGGCAACCCAACAGTTGTCCTTACCCGAATGGAGAGAAGTATGAAGTTTTTACTCGAAACACCCGATCCAGTGACAGTGCTCGGTCAGCAGGTGAGTTTGATGTGGATTGTGATTGGAGCAGCGCTCGTTATCTTCATGCAAGCGGGTTTTGCGCTTGTTGAAACTGGAATGACCCAAGCAAAAAATGCAGCGCACGTTGTGAGTACCAACTTCGCAATTTTTGGTCTCGGGTTTATCGGGTTCTATCTCGTTGGATTTGCTTTCTCGTTCGGCGGTTTTTCTTATTCCGCTTTTGGAATGGATGCGCCAGTTGGGTCTGCCTTGCTCGGTAGTGGCGACTGGATCTTTTTATGGAAGGGCGGCTGGGCACTATCTGGCAGCACAATTACTCCAGCAGTAGTTGGCTTCTTTTTGTACATGGTTGCGTTCATGGACACTGTCGCCACTATTCCAACCGGGTCGATGGCCGAGCGTTGGAAGTGGAACAGTTTTGTGCTGTGGGGTTTCTTTTGCGGCGCTATTTATTATCCAATCATTGCTGCGTGGACGTGGGGTGGTGGCTGGTTGGCAAAAACCTGGAGCTCCATGTCATTGGGTGCCGGCTACGTCGACTTTGCGGGCTCTGGTGTTGTGCACGCAGTAGGTGGAGTGGCAGCATTTACAGGAGCAATTGTGTTGGGTCCACGCATTGGGAAGTTTGGTGCAGACGGCAAGCCGCGCACAATTGCTGGCCATCACGTGCCGATGGCGATGCTCGGAACATTTATCTTATTGTTCGGATGGTTTGGCTTTAACGCAGCCAGCACATTTGCAGCAACCGATGTGCAGTTTGCGGTAGCAGCGGTGAACACTGCAATTGCTGGTGCGTTTGGTTCGATCACTGCGATGTTGTACATCACTCGCAAAACCGGCAAACCAGATCCGGGCATGATGATTAACGGCATGCTTGCGGGCTTGGTAGCGATTACTGCAGCATGCGCATTTGTTGCACCGTGGGCTGCAGCCGTTATCGGGGTAATCGCAGCAATCTTGATTATTGAATCGGTGTACTTTTTCGAGCGTCGCGGTATTGATGATCCAGTTGGTGCAATCTCGGTTCACGGCGTTGGTGGTCTTCTCGGCACGCTGAGCGTGGGCATTTTTGCCAACGGAAGTTATGGCGCGGGTTGGAATGGGTCGGCGAGCGAGGGAGTGAAAGGCGTTATCAAGGGCGATTGGGGCCAGCTAGGTGCCCAGGCTGTTGGTGCTGTCACCATCATCATCGTCTGCGGGACTATCTCGTACACATTCTTTGCATTGCAGAACAAGTTCACCAAGGGCGGTATTCGTTCCAAGGCCGAGGATGAAGTTGTAGGACTCGATTTGGCAGAGATGGGTGTGCTCGCGTACCCAGAGTTCAGCGGTTCACACAAATAATAAATTATTTGGTGATGTAGTCGCCGAGAACTTGAGTTGTCCTCCCCAGTGACAACTCAAGTTCTCGTGCAAGTCCATACGAAATTGTTGGCGAACGCAAACTTTTTTGCACATCGCGAATCACCCAGCCGTTGTTTTTATCCACCCACGTTGGATGCATTACCGGTTTTTCAAAGATCGCTTTGCCAGACGGAGAAATGGTGAGCGCAGTTGTGGCTATAACGGCGTCTTGGCTGTTGATGGGCCAACGTTCGTCGGTGGGCAAATTGGACAACACATTGCCCAACCCGTACATCACCCAGATGCCATTGACTTGGTTTGTTGGCTGCACGACGTGAGCGTGGTGACCAACGATCAGATCAACAAGTCCTGATGCGGTGAGTTCATCTGCAATTGAGGTTTGCATTGAATTGGCATTGGAATCTTTTTCCGTTCCCCAGTGCATGCTGATGATGGTGGCTTGCGAACCCAACTCGCGAGCACGCTTTGCATCGCGCAAGATTCGCTTTGTGTTGATGATGGCAGAGCGCCATTGGGTCTCGTCGGGCATGATGAGACCGTTGTAGCTAAATGTGTATGAAAGATGACAAAGCTTGATGCCTTTGACTTCGTAAACCTTTGGCTCTATTTCGTCTGGGGTGCGCGCCATTCCCGATTGTTCTATGCCTACGTCTTGAAGTGCGTTGACAGTTGCATCGATGCCGTCGTTACCTCGGTCGTAGGTGTGATTGCTTGCAGTTGAACAACGATCAAATCCGGCATCGGCAATGGCAGTGGTGATTTCTTTTGGCACACCAAAGAATGGGTATGTCGAAAGCTCTTCGCCTTCTGGGGCAATTGCAGTTTCAAGATGACAGACCGCTATGTCAACACCACTGATTAATGGTTTGATGTCTAGAAACATCGGACGAAAGTCGTAGTCAAGTTGTGTTTCGGCAGTTGAGTTGGCGATTGCCGTGCGCTTGGCTTGGTCAATGAGAGGAGTGTGCGAAAGTATGTCGCCAGTAAAAGCAAAGGTGAGGGCTGTGGGCGGCGCAGCGGTTGTAGGAGTAATTGAAACCATCGTCACGGACGATGTTGTGCCGGAAGTTGTTGAAGTGCAACCTGTCGTGATGCAGGCCAACACAAACATCAATCGACTGCGTTTCACGCGACCAATCTATTGCGGCATGATTACTGCCGTGTGCGCTTGTTATCGCGGATTGTTGGCAATGAACTCAACCATGATGTTGGCCAGTTCTTCGCCTTTGTTTTCTTGCAAGAAGTGACCCGCGTCTTTGATCGTCACGTGTGGTTGGTTGGCTGCACCTGGCACGTCGCGCATAAACGCCTTTTCGCCACCCGCAGTGACTGGGTCTTGATCGCTAAAGGTGCACAAGAATGGTTTTTCAAACTTGCGCAGCACACCCCACGCGATTTCGTTGTCGCGATTAGATACATCGTCAATCGTCACTGGAACGAAAGTTGGAAAGATGCGTGCCCCGGACTTGTATGTTTCGTCGGGAAATGGCGCATCGTATGCAGCGACTTCTGCAGGCGAAAGTGCTTTGAGGCTGCCGCCATTAACAATGGTGCCAACAGGAAATGTTGGAGTGGTTTGTGAGAAGTTGCGCCACTGCATGAATGCGTCATTCGAAGAAAAATCCACCTTGCGGCCAATCGGAAGACCGGTATTGCCGGCAACTACTCGGTCAAATCGCTCAGGTTCGGCGGTGACAAGACGCAAGCCAATGAGCCCACCCCAGTCTTGACCGAAGAATGTGATGTGGCGCAGTTGCAGTTTGTCAAAAACCAGTTCGCTCATCCATGCAACGTGCCTGGCGTATGAGTAATCAGTTTGTTCTGTTGGTTTGTCGGATCGACCGAAGCCGACCAAGTCGGGGGCCACAACTCGATGTCCTGCAGCGAGCAGGATCGGAATCATTTTGCGATAGAGATAGCACCACGATGGCTCGCCGTGCATCAACAACACTGGATCAGCATCGCGCGGGCCTTCGTCGATGTAATGCACGCGCAACGTGCCGCCCTCGAGGTCGGAAATATCGAAATAGTGTGGCTCGTAGTTATAGCCATCGAGATTGGCAAAATGTTCGTCGGGTGTGCGCAATGTTTTCATGTTGTAGGCCTTTGTGTTTATGTTTATGGTTTTGATTTTTGCAGTATTAACAGTTAGATAGTTGTTGCAGTGAGATCGTCGCCGAGCACAATTTCACCTGCGAAATGTGCTGCGGCAAGTGCGCGCCATTCTTCTTCTTGGCCAGGCTGAATGCTTGGTACGTAGTGCGTCAAAATTAATTTCTTTACACCGGCACGTGTTGCTGTTTGTGCTGCTTGCTCGACAGTCGAGTGATAATCCAAAATATCAAGGAAGCGCTTGTTTTTTACAAGGCCGACAAGTTCTGCGCGAATCACAGTCTGCACATATGCATCGGCGCCTTTGCAGATGGCGTCGAGTGTTTCGCAGGGAATTCCGTCTCCGCCGAGCACAACAGATTTGCCCTCGTGTTCGATGCGATACGAAACAGTTGGCTCAACAGGTGCGTGATTAGTCTGGCCAACCGAAACTTGTGCTTCGCCGAGCGTGAATGTCATGCCCGGTGTTACTTCGGTGACGATGATCTTTGGTTGCCACCACAACGTGTCTGGGTGATGTGCGAGTCGGTAACTGATGTCGGGTGCAAGTGATGCGAGTATTCCGTTGACCACTTCTTGTGTGCGTGGTGGGCCGTAGATATGGAGTGGAGTTTCTGCCTGGCTCATGATGTAGTGCGTGGTGATGACATCGTTGAGATCGGTGAGGTGATCGCTATGTAGATGAGTGATCAGTACACCCGACAAAAAGATGGGCAACGAACCGGCCCCAGTGAGTCGCATCACTACAGCGCGACCAGCATCAACCAAAATTTGGGTTGCACCGGCTTTCACCAACGTTGCAGGACCACCACGCTTGGCGTCTGGCATTGGGCTTCCTGTGCCGAGCAAAATGACTTCCATGAGGCCTCCAGTATCTGTGCATTTATTTGTGCGATAGCAAACATAGCAATCTTTTTGCATACACTATGAGAAAAGTTGGTCGAAGCAATAATTGGAACAGCAGTACTCGGAAAATGGGAGATAGTGAGATGGCTCAAAACAAGTCGGTGCACCCAAACGAACCGCATTTTGCAGGAACTATTGACTCGTCGTATCAGACGTCGACACCGGCATGGCCAGACTTGCCAAAGGGTCTACATGGGGCCAACGTCATCACTATCGTTTTTGACGACATGGGTTTTTCGCACCCAAGTTGTTTTGGCAGCACACTGCACACGCCCAATATCGATCGTCTTGCGCAAAACGGCTTGCGTTACACGGGCTTTCACACCACAGCGTTGTGCTCACCTTCGCGCGCAAGTTTGCTGACAGGTCGCAATCATCACGCAGTTGGTATGCGCGGTGTTTCCAACTGGAATACAGGTTTTCCAAATATGCGCGGAGGCATTACTCCGAAGGCAGCCACAATGGCCGAAGTATTGCGGCTCGAGGGTTATGCAACATTGTGCGCAGGCAAGTGGCACCTTGCTCCAATGGAAGAGTGCACTGCAGCAGGCCCGCACACCAACTGGCCGTTGCAAAAAGGCTTTGATCGCTTCTACGGATTTTTGAATGGCGAGACCGATCAGTTTTATCCGGAACTCACTCGCGACAATCAACATGTTTTGCCGCCGCGCACTCCAGAAGAGGGATATCACCTCTCGGAAGATCTTGTCGATCAATCGACAACGTGGATTCGTGATTTGGTTTCGGTGCGACCCGATCGTCCGTTTTATTTGTATCTTGCATTTGGTGCGCAGCATGCACCGCACCATGCACCAGATAGTTATTTGGCAAAGTGGCGTGGCAAGTTTGACGAAGGCTGGGACGTGCATCGCGATGTTTGGTTTAAGCGACAAATCGAAATGGGCATTGTCCCGCCAGACACCGTGCTTTCGCCGCGCAACCCTGGCGTGCGCCCATGGGTCGAGTTGACTGCCAACGAAAAACTCTTTGCGTGTCGTTTACAAGAAGCGTTTGCTGCAATGCTCGATCACACCGACGCGCAGATTGGTCGCTTGCTCGACTTTCTTGACAAACACAATCTGACCGACAACACGATGATTGCATTGCTGTCGGACAACGGTGCGAGTCGTGAAGGTGGACCACAAGGTGTTGTTGACGAATTCAGTTTTTTCAACGGCATGTGGGAAGACGTAGACGACATGGTTGCCAATCGGCTTGACGACATCGGCACCAAGAACGCGCACTCCAACTATCCGTGGGGTTGGTCGCAAGTGGGTAACACGCCGAGTCGTTGGTACAAGTCGCAGACATACGGCGGTGGAATTCGTGACTCGCTGATTCTTCACTGGCCAAAAGGAATCGATCAGCCAGGTGGCATTCGCTCACAGTTTTGCCATATCACTGACATCGCGCCAACGGTTTATGAAGCGCTTGGCATCACTGTTCCGTCTGTAGTGAATGGGCATGGACAGATGCCGATGCACGGCGAGAGCCTGACATACACATTCAATACTTCAACGCGAGAAACCAAGCGCGGACCGCAATATTTTGAAATGATGGGGCATCGCGCGATCTGGGCCGACGGTTATAAGGCGGTCACTTTCCACGACCAAAACGTGCCGTACGAAAACGACACGTGGGGTTTGTACAAACTCGACGAAGATTTTTCGGAAATGCATGACTTGTCTGTAACACAGCCAGCAAAGCTCAAAGAGATGATTGCGTTGTGGTGGGAGCAAGCAGAGTTGCATGGTGTATTGCCGCTTGACGATCGAGGTATAGAGATTTTCGGTTCAAAGTCACGTCCTGGTTCGCCGCACTACGGAAACACCTATACGTACTATCCACCCGTTGCGCATATTCCTGCAGACGCATGCCCATTGTTGAGTGGTCGGGCTTGGACGATTACCGCAGACGTAGTTGTAGGTAATCAGCCGATTGAAGGCGTGATCTATGCACGCGGCGCCCACAACGTTGGGCACTCGTTCTTCGTCAAAGATTCTGTTTTGCACTTTGACTACAACGCGCTTGGCAAACATCAGCGGGCAAGTGCGGCGATTTCGCTGAAGCCAGGCAATCATCAGATTGGTGTCCGATTCGATCGTGAAGATTCAACTGGCACGATCACGCTGATGGTCGATGGGAAAGATATCGGTTCAGTACACATTCCTAAGATCGTGCGAGTGCTCGGTTCGATGGGAATGGATTTAGGAAGCGATCAGTTGTCGCCAGTTGTCAGTGATTACGTTGCACCATTTGCGTTTAATTCAACGATCTCTCAGGTGCATTTCGAAATTCGCAGTCGACCAACTAAAGCCGATATCGATGCATTTTTGAAAACCGAAGCAGCAAAGGAATAACACCTTTATGTCAAACGAACTGATTCTCGACTCGTTGCAGCGGCGCATGAAGGCCTTGCATTCGTTGTATGACCAAGCATTGAGCACCATGACGATTGATCATGTCAATCACTTTGAACGCGAGGGCGTCATGCCGATCGCATTTAGTCTGTTTCACATTGTCAACGTGATTGACGGATCGTTCATGCTGATCACTGGCGTCGCGCCGATCTGGAATGACGAGTGGAAGGCCCGCGTCAATCCGTCTATTGCCGATCATGGCAAACATAAAACAGTGGAAGAAATGGTTGGCCAACGCATTGGCAACTACGAAGCTTTTCAGGAGTACTTGCAGTTGGTATTTGGCCGCGTGCATTCATGGCTCGAGACATTGGATCCAAACGAACTGACCCGTGTTGTGATTGCCCGTCCGTTTCCACCGCAAATTGAGTCAACATATTCGGCTCGTGTTGCGGGCGACGTTGGTATCACGGTGTTGGATGCGGTTGAGTGCTGGATTTATCAACACGGATTGCGCCACATGGGCGAGATTGAACTTGCTCGCGGGCTTGTTGGTCTTGGGGGAATGACGAGCTAGAGATTTGCGGCGTATTTAACGCTGCGGACCACGGATGAGTTTGCCCGGCAACTCTCCTGTGAACGCATCATTTTCAACGGTCTGCACGCCACTCACAAAAGTTTTGTTGTAGCCACGCGCTGTTTGCACGAGGCGTCGGCCCTGAGCAGGCAAGTCGTAAGCCATATATGGCATGTCAAAACCCAGTTCGTCGAAATTGATCACGTTGAGGTCTGCTTTCATACCTGGCGCAACAATGCCACGGTCGAGCAAGCCGTGTATCTCTGCGGTTTGTCGTGTTTGACGATAGACGATGTGTTCGAGTGAAAGCTTTGGACCACGAGTGCGGTCGCGTGCCCAGTGCGTGAGCATAAATGTTGGCATGCCACCATCGCAGATTGCGCCGCAATGTGCACCGGCATCACTGAGACCATTTCGTGTTTGCGGATGTTGCATCATCTCGTACGTCATTGAAAGGTCGCCGTAGATGTAATTGAAAAACGGTGAGTAGATGATGCCCTTGCCATCGTCGGTCAGCAGATGGTCGACGATGAGTTGCATTGGTGCAACACCGGTTCGCTTTGCTATTTCGCCAATTGCTGTGCTTGGGTGTGGCTCGTAATCAATGTTGGCAGTAGTGACTGGGTACAAGCGATGCAAAGATTTTGTAACAAGCCCATTGTAAAAACCGTCTGTTGGAACTTCGCTCACAAATCGTGCACGTCGCACAGGATCTTTCAGCGCAGCAATGCGTTCGGCAAATGGCAAATGAGCAACTTCGTGATATGCGGGGTGGGCGAGTAACGGATGCACGCTGCCCTCGAGGCACATCAAGATGCCGATAGATCTGCCGGCGGTTTGAGCAACGATTTTCTCTCCATCTGCGTGCGCCTTCGTGAGCAGCGCAAGAGTTTTGCGCCAAACTTCGCTGCCGTCGTCTAGCTGATTGACGTTGACACTGACAGTGGCGCCAGAGCGGCGCGCGAGCTCTTGCATCCATGGCCATTCATCAACCGGCACGCGCGAGTGTTCGGGAGAAAACTGGAAGATGCCGTGACCAACTCGCTTCATCGCATCGGCAATACCAAATAACTCATCTGGTTGAGCGTTTGTGCCCGGCACAAGCTCGCCGTGCTTGCTGCGATGCAGCGACGTGCGCGATGTGGAAAAACCGAGTGCGCCAGCACGCAGTGCCTCTTCGGTGATTGCGCTCATCTGTGCAATGTCGTCGGCTGTTGCATCCTCATTGGCGGCACCGCGGTCGCCCATCACGAATGCTCGTAGTGCACCGTGCGCAATCTGTGTGCCCATGTCGAGCACGTGGGGAGTGCGCTCAAGGGCGTCCAAATATTCGGGGAACGAAGTCCATTCCCACTTGATTCCCTCCACCATTGCGGAGCCGGGAATATCTTCGACTCCTTCCATGAGGTCGATGAGCCACTGATGGCGCTCGGGTTCTGCTGGAGCAAAACCAACTCCGCAATTGCCCATCACAACAGATGTGACGCCGTGCCAACTACTTGGAGTCAACCATGGATCCCATGTTGCCTGAGCGTCGTAATGCGTGTGCACATCGACCCAGCCAGGAGTGAGCAACAATCCATCGGCATCTATGTGGCGATGTGCGTGGGCCGTCGATACTGATCCCGGTGCGCCGACCTCGGTGATGATTCCGTCGACAAATGCAACGTCGGCGTGCCGCGCTTGCGACCCAGTGCCGTCAACAAGGTTGGCTCCCGTAATGACGGTTCGTTGACCGGTTTGCATGACTGGAAAATCTAATACGAGACGAGGCAGTTGCGCTACTAGATGCAGCGATTGCGAATTATTCCAACGCCCTCAAGGATTGTCTCAATAATGTCGCCGCTCTGCAAGTAGATGGGTGGCTTGTGCCCATGACCAACACCAGCAGTGGTGCCAGTAAAAATTGCGTCACCAGGAAATAGCTTGCAGATGCCCGACAGGTACGAAACGATTTGCGAAATATCGAAGATCATGTCGTTGGTATTGGTGTCTTGACGCATCTCACCGTTGATAGAACATGTGAGTCGTAAGTTGTCGCGACTGGCATTGTCGTGCATGTCGGCAACCCACGGACCCATCGGTGTAAAACCAGTGCGACTCTTGCCAAGGCTGAACTGTGGCGGCACGCCGCTGTATTGCAGCGTGC
>JBIKZO010000143.1:0-2832 GCA_044354675.1 Ilumatobacteraceae bacterium
CTGCAGCACAAGTTGCGCCGTCGAGCCACTCGCCACCTAGGTTCTCGGGTGACCACTCACCCATGCGAGGCAAGTCGGTAACAAGCGACCACACTTTTTCTGGAGAGGCTGAAACTTCTCGTACTACCGCAACGTTGTAAGTCATCGCCCGACCGTAGCAAAATATTGCACCACTCATCTCATCTAGCATTGAGCAGATGGAGCATCAACTCTTTGGAGTGATCGAGGGTTTTTATGGTGACCCCTGGTCACAACTTGAGCGTCTTGCATGTATTGATGCTCTCGCCGGGTGGGGGGCAAACACCTATGTTTGGGCGCCAAAAGCCGAACCACGTCATCGCGATGCCTGGCAAGATCCCTTTACCGCAGAAGAGCTCGCAAATTTTGCAACATTGATTCATCACGATGATCGAATCACAGTTTCAATCGGACTCACTCCCGGCAGCACTGCAACCATTGACGACATCATCATCAAGATGAAACCGGTTGTTGACGCTGGTTGTCGCATCATCACCCTGTGCTTTGACGATCTTCCGGTGCTCGACGCAGGTCGCCGACATCGCGAATTGTCGCACGGCATTTGCGATCAACTCGGCGTTGAAGTGCTGCTCGTTCCCACGCATTACGCAGGCACTACATCTTCCCCATATCTCGAAGCCCTCTGCGATGGATTAGACGCTCGAATCTCCGTGATGTGGACAGGCAACAGCGTGGTCACCGACGAGATCAGCGTTGCTCAGGCCAATACTCGCGCGCACGTGATGGGCTCACGAGCACCGCTGATTTGGGACAACGTACCCGTGAACGATGCAATGATGAGTTCGCACTTGCATCTTGGGCCTTATGTAGGTCGGGATCCGCAACTTCGTGATGTGGTGTCAGGAGTGCTCCTCAATCCAATGATCTCTATGCGCGCGTCGCTTCCCATGATCGAATCGGCTTGTGCCTGGTGGCGCGGCGAGAATGCCATTGACGCATGGAGTCAGTGTGTTGATCGAGATGATTGGAGAATCATTGCCGAAGCAACTGCATACCCAGGCGAACTGCATTGGCCCGGAGATCGGCCATCGCGTCAATGGTTTGAGCAAGTAGTGGCGCTACCACCGTGCACTGATCCAGACATCTCGCCGTGGGTCGAATCGGCACGTGCGGGTGCTCGCATTTGTTTGGCTGCATACGACGTGATGGAGAGCATCGCATCCGGTTCTCTCGCATCCGATCTCACACGTATAGCTCTACCGCTACTCAATCTGCGTCAATGGCTGCAGACCCCAGAGCGCACACTTGGCAGCGGCCCACGCACCCGACCAGTATTTACTCAAGACGAGACGGGTCGCTTTGCCATCACGAGTGGCGTGATCGTACTCACTACTTCAATTGTCGAAAACTTTGTTCACGATGCAAATCGTGCACTTGATGGCCTTTAAGTCGTTTTTCGCTTTCCGTAAACTAAACCCATGGTGAAACCTCAGAATCACATTCGATACTGGCTAGTTGCGTCGTTCTCTGTGGTGTTCTCGATAGTCGTTTCCGTTCTCGCTGGCCACTCCCATTCTGTTGCAGCAAAAATCCTTCCGCCGCCGCCACCACAAATCACTCGCATTGATTCAATTCAAAAAAGCAAAACGGTGTATGCCCTGCAGATCTATTTTTCCGTCGCGAGTAGCGGCAACAGCACAAGTAAGGCATCTCTCACTTCCACTCTCGTTTCAGCTTCGGGCAAAACATGCAGTTCGAATGTCGGAAAGCAATCCTGCACAATTCAAGGATTGATGAAGAATACAACAGTCAATATCAGTGCAAAATCCAAAAACGCTGGAGGTTTTGGATTGCCGAGTTCAATCGTGCGTTACAAGGTGGGTTCGAGTTCTTGGACAGTTGCCTCTCAGGCCCCGACAACCACAACCAAAGTGGCCTTGCGTCCGTACAGCGAGTTTGTGCCTTCGTCCTATTCTTCAAAATCTCCAGCACCACTTGTCGTGCTCTTACATGGCTATGGCTCAACTGGAAAACAACAAGAAACTTATATGAACTTCACCGCTGTTGCCGAGCAACGGGGTTTCATTTTGGCTTATCCCGATGGAACAGTTGATGCAACTGGAAAGCAGTTTTGGAATGCAACTGAAGTGTGTTGCAATTTCTTCATGGATGTTGATGATGATGCATATCTAATCTCGATGTTGGACGACATGGAATCTAAATACTCGATTGATCGTAAACGAATTTATTTTGTTGGACATTCAAACGGCGGCTTCATGTCGTATCGCATGGCTTGCAAACACTCCGACCGCATTGCTGCAATCGCCAGTCTCGCGGGTGCAACATTCCTCAACTCAAGTGACTGTGCCGCCAAAGACCCAGTCAGCGTGCTGCAAGTTCACGGCACGAGTGACACAACAATTCTGTACAACGGTGGCGCGATACTGGGCAAGCAGTACCCAAGTGCAACAGCTTCAGCTACCCAATGGGCAACCTTTGATCGGTGCTCCAACAACGCCGTGCCACGCGCAGACAAACTTGATCTTGTCACCACCATTGCAGGTAGCGAAACGTCCATCACGTCGTGGAATAACTGTCGAAACGGAACCGAAGTTGAACTCTGGACACTCGATCAGGGTGCACATGTTCCAGCACTGAGCACTACGTTTGCCAGCAAGATCTATGACTTTTTTGCATCCCATCCGAAGTCGTGATCATTAATAAACGAGCGCAACACAGCAAAGAATGCTTCTGGTTCATCACGAAACACTCCGTGACCAGAACCTGCAAAACGCTCAAATCTCACTAAATCTTTGGGCAGTGCATCAACAATACGTTGGGCGCCAACCATTG
>JBIKZO010000145.1:0-2810 GCA_044354675.1 Ilumatobacteraceae bacterium
ACTGGATCGCGCTGCAACTCTTTGACAATTGCTGGGTACTTCTTGTCGTCAACATGCAACTCAAGAATGGTGTTGGCGCCTGCAGGGCCCGACAAGGCAATGCGCAGATCGCGACGAGCGACAGTGAACAAGATTGGTGTCATGCCGTGACCGTAAATGACGGCTGGGATGTTCTCGGCATTGCGAATACGGCGCGATTCTGGGCTTCCAGTTGTGCGGCCGGTCTTGGTGATCAATGTGGTTGTCATATAAAAACTCCGAAGTTAGAACGGCTGGTCAGTGTATAGCCGCAAAAGGCTAATTGGATCAGGTGGATACGAGTGGTTACGAGCGATTACGACTGGTTTTCGCCGTCAAACAGGTCGCTTACCGAGGTCTCGTCGAATACCGCTGCGAGGGCATCGGCCAAGATCTTGGCCACGGAAAGTACTTCAATCTTGGCGATCTGCTTTTCTTTTGGCAGTGGCAACGTGTTGGTGAGTACCACGCGGCTGATGACCGAGTTTTCGAGGCGCTCGATGGCTGGGCCAGAGAGCACACCATGTGTGGCCATCGCCCACACTTCGGTTGCGCCACGAGCCATCAACAAATCTGCAGCACTCACAATCGTGCCGCCAGTGTCGATCATGTCGTCGGCCAAGATGCACAAGCGACCTTCAACTTCTCCAATGACTTCTTTTGCCACGGCAACGTTGGTGGTGTTTTTTGGACGACGCTTGTTGATGAATGCAACGTCGGCGTTCATGTCTGCAAGATGCTGAGCAAAACGCTCGGCAACTTTTACACGACCAGCGTCAGGCGAAACGATGACGACTTCTTTGCGCGCATGTTGGCGCACGTATTTTTCGAGCACTGGCATTGCGGTGAGGTGGTCAACTGGGCCTTCGAAAAACCCCTGAATCTGACCGCTGTGTAAGTCAATCGAAACCATGCGCTTTGCGCCAGCAGCCTTAAACAAATCGGCAATCAAACGCGCAGTAATTGGTTCGCGCCCATCTGATTTTCGGTCTTGGCGTGCGTAACCATAAAACGGACACACTGCGGTAACACGCTTTGCTGACGCGCGATATGCAGCGTCAATCATGATCAGCTGTTCCATGATCGAGTCGTTGATGCTGCGACCTTCGGTCGAACAATGTGTTTGCATGATGAATACATCACCACCGCGAACGCTCTCGCCAAAGCGTGGGCGCAACTCGCCGTTTGCAAACTCGACAATGTTGGCATCGCCCAACTGCACTTCAAGATGTGCTGCAACTTCTTGGGCGAGCACTGGGTGAGTGCGACCCGAGTAGAGAGCCATTCGTTTTGTCGTGACTTTGTCAATCGTCTTGTTCATGGATCTCTCTTGCTGGCGATGAGGCTTTGGACCTGTTTTGACCAGTGTAGAACGAACACGTTGCTGGCGAAAAAGCCACGACTACTTTCGAGTTCCGGGGAGAGGACTCGAACCCCTATATACGGGACCAAAACCCGTTGTCCTGCCATTGAACGACCCCGGAGCGACGGATACACGATACTCACTCAAATTGTAGATTTTGGTGTTGTTGCCGATAGCGTGTCACGCGTTATGGGATCACTTGTAAAACGCCGCCGCAAGCGGATGCGCAAAAAGAAGCACAAGAAGATGCTTCGTCGTACCCGCCACCAGCGCCGCAAGTAATTTCGTCATCGCTGGCCTGGGCCGATGGTCCGCCTAGCGAGTCTGTGTTACTAAAACAGTTGCTTTTGGCAGGTCTTTTGCCAATTCCAAAAACGCTCCGTCGAGCCACCAGGTAGACCCGCTGCCCGCCAAAACTGGGGCTTGACCACACGCTTGGGCAATTTTGTCGTGCCACTCAATCAATCTTGGCTCGACGATTAGTGCGGCCTGCTGCAGATCGTTTTGATCGTTCGTGGTGTTGTTGCCAGTCTTTGCCAGGTCGTCCCAGGCCCGATAAACCGCAGGCGTCGAGACGCCAAACGGGGGAATGACCAACGTGATTTTGCGTTGCACAGGCGGAAGTATGTCGATCGCTTCGCCAATGCCACGCACCCGAGCGCGACCACCGATCATGCAAAACGGAACATCGGCTCCGAGTCGTGATGCGGTCTCGAGGTCGGTGAAGCCAGCCCAATTCAGAATGGCCGCGGCATCTGCAGAGCCTCCGCCAAGTCCGCCACCGCTCGGAATATTTTTAGTGATGTGTACGTGTGCATTCCGTCCAGTAAGTGAAAGTGCACGACTAACCAAGTTGCTCGAGTCGGTTGCAACACCATCGCCGAATGGGCCATCAAGAGAGACTCCATTTCCGCCAGGTGTGATGGTCAACGTGTCGGCCAGGTCGAGTGAGACCATTTCGGCATCAATGAGATGGAAACCGTCCTCGCGCACACCAGTAACGCGCAAGCTCAACGTCAGTTTTGCTGGAGCATCAATGATTATCGGCGTATTTCCAGACGTCTTCATTTGCCCACCAACTTTTCTTGCTGGGCAACACATAATCGACCCCATGCATGAACATCGAGTTCTTCTGCTCGGGCTTCGGGCGACACATCGGCGCGGGTAAATGTTTCGGGTGCGATGATGCCAGCCAAAACTCGGCGAAGCATTTTGCGACGTTGACCAAAACCAGTGCGCACGAGAGTAAAGAACTGTGTTGGGTCAACATCGGGCACTGCAGGTGATGTGCGGCGTTTGATATCAACCAGAGCCGAAGCGACATTTGGTTTTGGAAAAAATACAGATGCCGGAACATCGCCAACAATTGACGAGGTTGCCCAATACGCAATCTTGACGCTGACCGCGCCGTAAGCGGGGGTGCGCACTG
>JBIKZO010000069.1:0-8440 GCA_044354675.1 Ilumatobacteraceae bacterium
ACGAGACGCTCTTTGCGAACGAGTCCATGATGCCGGCCAATGTGCTTCCCTGCTTTGACACAGTGAGGAACACTTCGCCTGGACGACCGTCGACGTATTCGCCGATGGTTGCAAAGCCCTTGCAATCTGCAACGCGGAACTCGAAGGTGCGACCACGGCGTGAGCGTGGCAACTTCTGACGAACTGGCTGGTGCACGATCTTTTCAACAATGCGCTCGACCGTGTTGGTCATCTGGCCTGCTGCAGCGTCGGCTGTTCCCTTTTCTCCGTCTTTCTTAGCGGTGGAAAGTGGCTGACCGACTTTGCAGTTGTCGCGGTAGATAGCAACGGCCTTAATGCCGAGCTCCCATGCCAACATGTGCAACGCCTCGATGTCTTCGATGGTTGCTTCTTCTGGCATGTTGACGGTCTTTGAAATTGCACCCGACAAGAACGGCTGAGCCGCACCCATCATGCGCACGTGACCTTCGTAGTGAATCGTGTTGTCACCCATCGAGCAGGCAAACACTGGCAAGTGCTCGGCCTTCAAGTCTGGTGAACCAACAATGGTCTTGTTGACATCGATGTACTGAATGATGCGATCAACGACTGGACCTTCGTAGCCCAAGTTGGTGAGTGCACGTGGCACTGTTTGGTTGACGATCGACATGTTGCCACCGCCAACAAGCTTCTTGAACTTAACGAGACCCAAGTCTGGCTCAATACCAGTTGTGTCACAGTCCATCATCAAACCAATGGTGCCGGTTGGTGCAAGCACTGTTGCTTGGCTGTTACGCACGCCGTATTCTTCGCCGTCACGAACGGCAGAGTCCCATGCATGTGTGGCAGCAGCAACGAGGTCTTGTTGCACCACGTCAATGTTGTCGATCTCGTTGTTGGCATCGCGGTGCATGCGCAATACGTTGAGCATGTAGCGCTCGTTAGCCGCAAAGCCCGAGAAAGGCCCCATGCGGCTAGCAATGCGCGCGCTGGTTGCGTATGCATGACCTGTCATCATCGATGTCAGAGCAGCAGCCCACGCACGACCACCTGTCGAGTCGTATGGCATACCAAGTGCCATCAACAATGCGCCGATGTTTGCGTATCCAAGGCCCAACTGACGGAAGATCAGACTGTTCTCACCAATCTTTTCTGTTGGGTAGTCGGCATTGCCCACCAAGATTTCTTGAGCGGTGAACATCACTTCAATGGTGTGACGGTAAGCATCAACATCGAAGGTGTCTGTGTTGTCTAGGTACTTGAGCAAGTTGATTGATGCCAAGTTGCATGCCGAGTTGTCGATGTGCATGTATTCGCTGCATGGGTTGGAGCCATTGATGCGGCCTGTTGCATGAGCGGTGTGCCACTTGTTGATGGTGGTATCAAATTGCAAACCTGGGTCTGCGCACTCCCACGATGCGGTGGCAATTTGGCGCCACAAATCGCGTGCCTTGATGGAGCGCACTGGTGCTCCATCCTTAACGGCCTTGTAAGTCCAGTCGCGATCTTCCTTGACTGCGTGCATGAACTCGTCAGTGACGCGCACTGAGTTGTTTGCATTCTGGTATTGCACAGAGAACGAATCTTTGCCGTCAAGATCCATGTCGAAGCCGGCATCGCGCAATGCACGAGCCTTTTGCTCTTCACGGGTTTTGCACCAGATGAACTCTTCAACGTCTGGGTGATCAACGTTCAGGATCACCATCTTTGCAGCACGACGTGTTTTGCCACCCGACTTGATAGTGCCTGCAGAAGAGTCTGCGCCACGCATAAAGCTCACTGGGCCAGAGGCAGTGCCACCACCCTTTAGGTGCTCGACACTTGAACGAATGTTGGACAAGTTGATACCTGCACCAGAGCCACCCTTGAAGATGATTCCTTCTTCGCGATACCAGTTGAGAATTCCGTCCATGGTGTCTTCGGTTGAAAGAATGAAGCATGCGCTTGCTTGCTGTGGCACTCCTGGTACTCCGATGTTGAACCACACTGGCGAGTTAAATGCTGCGCGTTGTGTGACCAAAATAAACTTCAGTTCGTCGCGAAATGCCTCTGCCTCATCGGCGTCTGCAAAGTAGCCGCCTTCGATGCCCCAGTCGGCAATGGTGTTTGCTACGCGGTCGATGACCTGACGCAGTGAGTGCTCACGCTCTGGTGTGCCCGGTGTGCCACGGAAATACTTTTGTGTAACGATGTTGGTTGCATTGAGCGACCAGCCAACTGGAAACTCGACACCGAGTTGCTCGAATGCGATTGTTCCGTCTTTCCAGTTGTTGATGCGCGCATCGCGCTTCTCCCAGACCATCTGGTCGTATGGGTGTACACCCTCTGTGGTGAACTTGCGACCGATTCCGATGGTGAGCCGCTCTGGTGCGATTGACATTTTGATTACTTCTCTCTGTATTTTTGGTACGTAACAACTGGTGAATAAAACGACTTAAAACTCATATTTCTCAATAACTACGGGCTCTGGGCACGCTTGCTATGAGGGGTAATGGACACCAAATCTGGGGTCCCTTTCGAGACCACTAGATGTTGTGTCTAAACCGCCCACATTGCAGATTTGCCCACAACTGGTAGGGATTGATTACAGCATTGTAATTACCTTCTGTCAATTACCCTCGTGGAAATCTGGGCAACTTTTTCTTCTCTGTTTTCCTTGCTCTGTAACGGTTTGGCGACTCCTCAAAAATGACATCAAAAAGAAATATTAAAAAACATCTAGCAACGTCACACCCCCCTTTCACAGGTTCAAAACCTTGCGGTCTCACAGCTGCCGTGTTGCGTTGCGCCATTGCTAGATGCACTTCGAACTGTATGGCAATACCCCTGTGTGGAGGAAGTGGATAACCCTGTGACTTTCAGGTTTTATCTGGGGATTGTGCTGTGGACAGCACTGTGCACAACGCAGATTATTAGTGGATAACCGCAGCAACTGTTACTGGTATGCCATTTAATACCGAAGTTCCCGAGAGTGGATCCATTTGATCTTCGTCGGTCAACACGTTTGAGTTCACACCTGCACGTTCTGCAGCGATCGTCATCTTCGTTCCACTCACTCCATGTCCCCATCCATGCGGAAGACTCACAACTCGAGGACGAATATTTTGCGTTACCTCAACTACTGCCACGATGCTTCCAACGCGACTTGTAATGCGAGCATTTCCTCCGTCAGTAACACCAGCACGTTGCGCATCTTCCGGATGCATCAACAATGTGCAACGTTGCTTGCCCTTCATGAGTACAGAAACGTTGTGCATCCATGAATTATTTGAGCGTAAATGACGACGACCAACGAGCAACAAACCATCTGCATTGCTTTCGTGCATTGCTTCTTTCAAACGATCCAAGTCGGCGAGCAATTCCTTTGGAGCAAGTTCTACTTTTCCGCTCGGTGTGCGCAACACTTCTGGAATACGGGGTTCAAGTGCACCGAAGTCGACACCGTGAGGTTGGTCGCGCAACGTCTGCAAGTTGATGCCCTTTGGGTTTGCACCGAAGGCTTCGCCGTATGGGCCAGTGCGCAGCAACGTGTCGAGAATTCGCTCTGGACCACACAGTTTTGTTGCGTCAACAATCCCACGAATCTCTTCTTCGCTGCGTCCATGTATTGGAGAGGATTTGTCTTTCAATAAATTGCTCAACAGCGAGCCAAAAACATAATCATCAATTGCGGCTGGATCGACATCGGCACCTGCGCCTTGTGCAATGCCGGCGAGTTTTGCCAAAATCTGCCACTCATCTGGTTGGTCGGCTTCGCGCTCAAACACAGCCTCAGAAAAATTGGCAACGTTCCGAATTGAAAATGCAGTGAAGACCATGTCGTAATGACTGCGCTCAAGATGCGACGGTGGTGGCAAAATCACGTCTGCATGTCGCGTTGTTTCATTCAAATAAATGTCGACAGAGACCATGAACTCAAGAGACTCAAATGCTTTTTCGAGTTGCTCGCCGTTGGGAGTTGACAACAATGGGTTTCCTGCAACCGTCACCATCGCCCTGATCCGGCCCTCGCCAGGAGTCAACATCTCTTCAGCCATTACCGACACGGGGTATTCGCCTATTGCTTCTGGCGATTTGCGAACACGCGAATATCCGTGCCCGATGCGAAAACCCTTACCAGTACCCGACTCGCCACGCGTCGTTTGGTTGCCTGCAGCCGGCATTGGAAACATCACGCCACCTGCCTTGTCGAGGTTGCCCGTGATCGTGTTGATCACATCGACCAACCAGGACGCGGTGGTGCCAAACGAAACAGTCGTTGTTCCAATCCGACCATATACAAGTGCGGTCGGCGCATCACTCAGCTCGCTGGCAATTCGGCGAATCGTTTGTGCATCAATACCAATTGCTTGCTCAACTGCCTCAGGCTCAAACGGTGCGAGTGCACCAGACAATTGATCGAACCCTGCAATATGTGCGCGCACGTGGTCGCCCACATCGGCTTTGCCACTGGCAAGAATTGTGTGAGCGATTGCAGCAAGAAATAACGCATCGCCATTTGGTCGAATCGCCAACCACTCATCGGCGGATTCCGCAGTGCGGCTTCGACGCGGATCAACAACCACAAGTTTTCCTCCGCGAGCACGGAGGGCCTCAAGTCGACCAGGAAAATCTGGTGCGGTGCACAAACTTCCATTGGATACATACGGGTCTGCGCCGAGCATTAACACATAGTCAGTTCGATCGAGGTCAGGAATCGCAACAGAAGCAACTGTGCCAAACATGTAAGCAGATGCAACTTGCTTTGGAAGTTGATCGACAGACGAGGCACTAAAGCGTTGCTTTGTTCCAATCGCTTGCATCCAAGCACGGTTGTACAACAACGGTGCAAGGTTGTGCGCATTTGGGTTACCAACATATGTACCCACAGATCCGCGACCATGCGTGTTGATCACACTCATAAGTCCGCGCTCAACTTCGGCCCACGCTTCTTGCCACGAAACTTCAACGTGCACTCCATTGCGCTTTATGAGTGGTTTGCGCAAACGATCTGGGTCTTCGTGCAGTTGCTTGAGTGTGCTGCCCTTCGGGCAAATAAACCCACGACTAAATACGTCGTCGCGGTCTCCACGAATACGCGACACTTTGTCGCCCTTAACTGTGATCTCGAGCCCGCACGTTGCTTCACAGAGCGGACATGTTCGATAGACAACTCGTTCTTGGTCGACTTTTGACATCCCTGTATCGTGCCACACGACGATCGCCCGACCAATAGGCTCAACTGCCGTGCGACGCATTTTTCCTTCACCAGTCAATTCCGTTTCGATTGCGGATGCGTATGGCGTTGCCAGGTCCCGCATTACTACTAACGCCGGTAACCCTCCAGCAAGCCGACCAACGATCGGCCTATGCATGGTCATGAGCCTGGATGGGTCGACCGTCGTGCAAGGCAATTCGCGTGCCCTGTCAGGCGATGCCGACCGCTCAATCCTCGTGGGTCTGCGTTCGCTGGCCGACGTCATCGTGGTTGGGTCTTCGACCGTTCGTATTGACGACTACGGTCCGCCCTCTCGACAAGACTTACGTGTAGGAGTTGTTTCGCGCACCGGAGATATCGATTTAACGACCCCGCTTTTTACCAGCGGGGCTGGGTTTCTGATCATCCCCGAAGATGCCCCAGAGCCGTCCAGCCCAGCAGTCACCTGCATCCGTGCCGGTAAAGGTTCGGTAGATTTTGCCGCCGCGATGTGTCAACTCGAGGGCACGTTTATCCAGCTCGAAGGCGGTCCAGGACTTAACGCCTCTATGGCACAAGCCGATCTGATCGATGAAATCAATGTGACCATCAGCCCGAACATTGCAGCAAATAATGAGCCACGTCTACTCAGCGAAGCATCACCAATCTTGAAACGATTTACGTTGTCGCACATTCTTGAAGAAGAAGGCTTTTTGTTTTTGCGCTATACGCGAAACAGAAACTAGGCGCGAGAAGTGTTTGCGTGCTTTTCAAGTAACGCAAGTTCGCGTTTGAAATCTGCAGCGTCATCAAAGTTTTTGTAAACACTCGCAAAACGCATGTAGGCAACTTCGTCAATCAAACGCAATTGCTCGAGCACTGCATGACCCACCTGATTGCTTGTGACGTCTCCGCCTTCTAAGCGCAACGCGTCTTCAATTCGCTCGGCGATTTCCATAATCATTTCGTCGCCGACCGGCCTGCCTTTTACGGCTGCCTGGATGCCGGCCATCATTTTGAGGCGATCAAAAGGCTGTTTGCCACCGCCACGTTTGACGACGTTGAGCGCCACTTCTTCAAGGCGCTCGTAGGTCGTAAAGCGATATCCGCATTGTGTGCAACTGCGACGACGACGAATTGCGCCCCCTTCTTCAGAGAGACGCGAATCGATCACCTTGGTGTCGTCAAACGAACAACTTGGACAATGCACTTCTGGCACATTACACCAAATACATCAATGGAAATTGGGATTTTTACTGAATTATGGAATTCGAACGAGTTGACCAGCGACGATTGCATCACCATTGAGACGCACAAGTTCATCAACAAGGTCTGAAATATTTGCTTGAGGGGCAACTCTTTGTGCAATCGCCCACAACGTGTCACCTGGTTGTGCAATAACTGTGCGAGGTTCAATTGACTGACCAGCCACTGCCTGATCGGCTTGTGCCGTCGTGCCAGTTGCGCCAATTACCCCTGCGATAACAACGCCAAGCATGAGCATCGCAGCAACCAATACCACGATCCGACGGCGCTGGTAAGTCGCAACCGAAGCGGTATTGGACGCGGTAGTGGCCAGTGATGGATGCTGGGCTGACCGTCGAGCTGCTGGGCGAGCAGCCGGACGACTGGCTGGGCGATAAGCGCCAACCGGGGTCGGGTCAAGCTCGGGAACGAGGTACAGGTGCCGCGCAGGGCGAACATTTTGTCGGGTGCGAGGTTGGTGGTTCAGTGCTAGTGCCATGAATAAGTCCTTTATCTGTAAGGGTTTGTGGGGGGGTTAATCTCGTACAAACCACTCTAGCGAACGGGTGTTCGTAAGTTGTGGATAATGCGAACATTTGTTCGCCGAACAGGTGTTTGACTCTGGGGGCGAACACCCGTACGATGGAGCCATGACTTCCCTCCCCGTAAGCGCCCACACCCAGCTCACCGACCGCCAGCGCGGCATCCTCGACTTCATCGAAAAGAACATGCGCGAGCGTGGCTACCCGCCATCGGTACGCGAGATCGGCGAGGCAGTCGGCCTCAGTTCATCGGCCACCGTGCATAACCATCTCGGCACACTGCAAAAACTTGGCTACCTACACCGCGATCCAACGAAGCCACGCGCAATTGAAGTTCGATATGAAGCATCCAGTGGAGTTGCAATGGAGAGGCGCCCAGTGAAGCACGTGCCACTCGTTGGTGATGTTGCTGCGGGTGTCAACGTGCTCGCACAAGAAAATGTTGAAGAACTCGTTCCCCTACCAATGGACTTCACTGGTGACGGCGAATTGTTTATGTTGCGCGTTCGCGGTAATTCAATGATCGACGCTGGCATTTTGGACGGCGACTTTGTTGTGTGTCGTCAGCAAACAACTGCCGACAACGGCGACATCGTGGTTGCAGGTATTCCCGGCGACGAAGCAACTATCAAGACTTTTGCAAAGACCGGTGACACGATCACTCTCACACCATCAAATTCTTCAATGAAGCCGATGAAGTTTGAAACCGACGAAGTTTCGGTTTACGGCAAGCTCGTTACCGTGCTCCGTCGCCTCTAGCCGAGGCGTTGAGCCATCAACTCAATGCGGTCATCGGGTTGCACAACCGCGACCCGAACATTGTTTGATCCGCCAGCACCGTAGAAATCACCAGGGCTTACAAGTGCCCCACCTTCAGTTGCTAAACGTTCTGCAAATTCCCAGCCGTCGGTCGCATCAAACCACAGATAAAAACCACCTGCTGGTAGTTCGATACTGCGACCAGACCATTTACTCAACACCTCAGCCGTTCGCTCGAGGCGCTTGCGATAAACACTGGCCTGCGTTCTTACGCTTGCGTCATCATTAAGCGCCACAACACCTGCGGCTTGCGCAGGCCCCGGCACCATCATGCCCACGTGCTTGCGCACTTCTTTGAGGTAATGCACGATGTCGGCATCACCTGCATAAAAACCGACGCGAAGGCCAGCGAGGTTTGAGCGCTTCGACAATGAATGCAGTGCAACGACACCTTGCGTGCCGTATTCGAGAGCTGTTCGCGGCTTTCCCTGCCACGTGAACTCGACATAACACTCATCGCTGAACACCGGGACGTCGTGCTTGCGACCCCAAGCAACAACTGCTCCCATGTCATCAAGCGCACCAGTTGGGTTGCTTGGCGAGTTCATCCAGATCATGAGTGCACGCTTTGCATCATCCGCACTGATCTTTGTGAGGTCAAGTCCGCCTGTAGCGGTCATCGGCACAGCTACTGGCCTGCAACCCGACAATGTCGCGCCCATTGCATAACTTGGATAGC
>JBIKZO010000146.1:0-2764 GCA_044354675.1 Ilumatobacteraceae bacterium
GCAGATTGCGTGCGACGGCTCGTTGTACACAACCCAGTGGCTGCA
The DNA here is from genome assembly GCA_044354675.1 of Ilumatobacteraceae bacterium. Taxonomy (GTDB): domain Bacteria; phylum Actinomycetota; class Acidimicrobiia; order Acidimicrobiales; family Ilumatobacteraceae; genus UBA3006. The sequence goes on from JBIKZO010000146.1 coordinate 46, forward strand.
GTCGGTCTCAAGGCGAACCGTCGGACCGTTTTCAAAATTCAACAGAGGCGCTGTGACGGCATCACTAAAACAATCGTCGAGCGGTGACTTCATTAAGTCAAATTTCTGTAGCGCGCGTTGTGCGCCAGCAATGCCATCGCTGTCGCGTACGTACATCGTTTTGAATTTGGCCTCAAGTTGTACTGGTCGCACAAACCACGGGTGCCAACCAACTTGTGCGGGCATTGAAATCATTTCGTCCTTGTGCTCAGTTGCGTGCATTGTGAGTTGTAGATTCACCGACGTCGAGTCGACACTGATGCAATGCTCGACCCACCCCGCAAAAGGCCACCGCTGATCGAGATCAACTCGCAGTGTTGCACTTGTTGGTGAAGTATTGACCACTTGCCATACAGCGTCATGCACAAGACCATGAATCGCGTGGGGAGCAGAGTTGATGGGCAACTGCACACTCGATCCTTGGTGCTCAAAAATTCCGTTGCGTATGCGGCCAGCCCACGGGGCCATCGGATAACAGCCCCACGAAAACGAATCACCATCTGTGCGCTGCACCAACAGTTCTGTTCCACCAAATCGCACGCTCGATAGACGTGCTCCATGCTCTGCGTCGATGACGACTTCGACATTGCCAGACGAAAGTGCGATCATGTTGTTGATCATGCTCGGGTTGTGCGCCGACCAGCGATCAATAGGGCAAGCAGCGAAGTAATCATGATCAAAATAAATGGCATGTCGCCAAGGTAGGAATAGATTGTGCGACCCGAACGAAGCTGCACTTCTCGGGTGATGACATGTTGTTCGCTGACGCCTGTGCGATCAGACACTTGACCGCTTGGCGAAACGAAAGCAGAGAAGCCTGTTGGTGAAACTTGCACCAGCCAACGCCCGGTTTCTAATGCGCGCAAGCGAGATGAAGCTATTTGTTGAGTCTGCAATATGGTGCCCGTATAGCTCGAGCCATTCGTTGGGTTCACCAGCAACGTCGCCCCACGCTCAACACCTTCATTTGCGCGTCCCGCAAAAAAGACTTCCCACGAAATAACCACTGCAATGGTGGTGTCTGCAGCACGAAGTATGGCTTTGTCTTTGCCTGCCTGAGCATCGCGAGGGATTCTGTCTACCGGCGCACCAACCGCTTCGAGCAACCCGCGCATCGGTACAAACTCGCCAAAAGGTACGCGTCGCACTTTGTCGTAGCGATCTCCAAGCGAACCGTCAGTATTCACTACGACTTGAGCGTTGGTAAAGAATTTGTTATCGAGATCTTCAGTAATTCCAACAAGGAATGGTGCATTGAGTCGGGCTGATTGGGCCGCCACTTCGGTGCGCTCGATGCTTGAAGAAAAACTGTTCACATCAATAACATTTTCGGGCCATATGACTAGGTCCAATTGGTTTTCTGTCGCGGCAGATCCATTGTCAATTGTTTGGGTTGCGTCAAGATGTCGAATCACCACATCGCGACTATTGGTGTTGATTGCCAATGTGCCTTGCGGACCGCCACCCTGCACCGCAGCAATATTGAGCGAGCGACCAATGTCGTGTCCGTGCGGAGCAATTGCACCGGCAATAGGCAGAATGGCGACAACAACAACTGCGATGAGGAGTGCATGCACGGTGCGCTTGGACGTTTTAGTTTCGCGAAGGCCTGCGAGCAAAAAACCAATCTGCAACACGACGTAAGTGAGAAGAAGTGGTCCGCCTATACGCACGATGGTTGCGATTGGCGATGCAGCTTGAGAGATGGCAAGTGTTGCAAGTGGTACGCCACCAAATGGAAAGGAAAATCGCAACGCTTCGGCCAGTGTGTGTGCAAGCGGACCAACTATTACTCGATGTTTGTGTCGATCTGTAACAGCACCAGTGATCATCGCTGCGATGCCGTGAAGTGCAGAAAATAGAAGTGTTGCAATGACGTATCCCGGCGCTGTAAGAAACCACATCCAAGCCATGCCCGGTGCAAGCCAAGCGAGCGCAAACATCGTGCCGAGGATAAATCGGGCGCGATTGCTGTTTGGCCTACACGCCGCGAAAAGTGCGACGCCTACATAAGCGAGTGGCCACCAACCCCACGGCGGAAGGCTGAATGCAACAAGCAACCCCGCAACAATCGCGCGAAGGTATTGCTTATTCATGAGATGCAATTAGATCAGATCGCTGAGTGCGCGAGATGCTGCACGTTGGCCATCGTTGATGCATGCGGGAATACCGATGCCTCGATAACTTGCCCCAGCCAATACAACGCCAGGTGCCGCTGAGTGCAATTGTTTGTCGAGTGCTTCAACTCTGTGTGCATGTCCTGGCCGGTATTGCGGAAACGATTCAATCCATCTCGTGAATCGCATGTTGGTAGGAGCAGCATCGAAACCAAGATGCGAACGTAGATCGCGTAGTGCAACTTCTAGCAAGGCCTTGTCGTCCAGGTGATGCATTGGAGCACCGTCTCGACCAAGTGAAACGCGCAAGACCATTTCGTCGCTGGCAGTTTTCCAATGCGCCCATTTGTTTGAGCCGAAGGAAACCGCAGTGACACCAGTTTGTACTGGTTTAGGCACAAGATAACCAGTGCCAGTGAGGTGTTGTGGCCACTGAGAGCGCGAAATTGTGAGCGCAATCATGATCACGGATGCATGCTCGAACTTCTGAAGCTGCATCGAAGTTTCACTACTGATCTGCTCTACGAGTGCCGCAGTGTGTCGGGCAGGACTGGCCAAAATAA